>NZ_BBLT01000006.1:0-300000 GCF_000775915.1 Sporocytophaga myxococcoides | reverse complement strand
TTTTCTACCTAAAAAAAATCATAAAAACACCTGACACATAAACAGATGCAACAAAATATTTTTTAAAAATTTCTTGCATTTGATTGGCAATATTTAAACTTTTGTCCCATCATTTTTTTATCAACATTAAACATATCAGCTATGACAACCGCTAAAAAAGCAAAGGTTAAGCTTAACCTTAGAGGGTCTTCCGTAGAAGAAAAACTTACTCTCGCCAGACAAATTGTACAGGCACTTACAGCAAACGAACAATTTCCTTCACCTATTCCATCACTGGAAACAGTGGGTTCTGCTATTGGGGAATTGGAAAAAGCACATGCAGATGTAAAGCTAGCCCGACAAACTGTTTCAACCAAGTACAGTATTTTAGATGACAAATCATCAGAGCTTGATGCTGTCCTGAATCAACTGGCTGCTTTTGTAGAAAGCACAGCAAAGGGAGATGAAATCAAAATTAAGCTGGCGGGAATGAGCGTAAAAGCTTCAAAGACTCCTACTGGAATTCCTTCAGCACCGGAAGGCTTACTGGCTGTGGCAGCCAATGAAAAGGAAATAGAGCTTTCCTGGGATTCAGTAAAAGGTGCTAAGAGTTATGTAGTACAGCTTACATCAGACTTGAGCAAAGATGAAAGCTGGAGTGTTGCCATTATTTCTACCAAGTCCAGAGCTACTATAAAGAATCTGGAAAGTGGTACAAAATACTGGTTTAAAGTTGCTGCAGTAGCATCGGCAGGGCAAAGTGCCTGGAGTGATCCGGCCACTAAATATGCTATTTAATCAGCAGGTGGTAGATCTGGTCATGAATGAATTTTTAGAAAGCTGCATTATCCAGAATAGCCTCCCCGTGCACTGAGAATGTCACTTTCCTTTGTCATCCTGAGCCCCGCAAAGGATCTGATAGTTATACATAAACTTGCAATATCAAGCAAGAATTTGACAGATAGGTAAAGGTTATTCTTTTGGAAAGCTCAGATGTTTCGCTAGCTCAACATGACAAAGGCAAAGCACTGTGCTATAAGCATAGTCCTTCTTTGTCATCCTGAGCCTGCGAAGGATTTGATAGTTATAAATAAACTAGCAATATCAAGCAAGAATCCGAAAGATGGGTAAAGGTTATTCTTTTAGAAAACTCAGATGTTTCACAAGCTCAACATGACAAAGGCAAATTACAGTGCTATAAGCATTGTCCTTCATTGTCATCCTGAGCCTGCGAAGGATTTGATAGTTATAAATAAACTTGCAATATCAAGCAAGAATTTGAAAGATAGGTAAAGGTTATTCTTTTGGAAAACTCAGATGTTTCGCTAGCTCAATATGACAAAGGCAAATTACAGTGCTATATGAATAGCCCTTCTTTGTCATCCTGAGCCCTGCGAAGGAACTGATAGTTATAAATCAAATTGCAATTTCAAGCAAGAATTTGACAGATAGTTAAAGTTATTCTTTTAGAAGGCTCAGATGTTTCACAAGTTCAACATGACAAAGGCAAATTACAGTGCTATAAGCATTGTCCTTCATTGTCATCCTGAGCCCTGCGAAGGATTTGATAGTTATAAATAAACTAGCAATATCAAGCAAGAATTTGACAGATAGGTAAAGGTTATTCTTTTGGAAAGCTCAAATGTTTCGCTAGCTCAACATGACAAAGGCAAAGTACTGTGCTATAAGCATAGTCCTTCTTTGTCATCCTGAGCCCTTCGAAGGATCTGATAGTTATAAATAAACTAGCAATATCAAGCAAGAATTTGACAGATAGGTAAAGTTTATTTTTATGGAAAACTCAGATGTCTCACAAGTTCAACATGACAAAGGCAAAGCACAGTGCTATAAGCATAGTCCCTTCTTTGTCATCCTGAGTCCTGCGAAGGATCTGATAGTTATAAATCAAATTGCAATATCAAGCAAGAATCTGACAGATATTTCATGTTCCATTCTTTTGAAAACTCAGATGGTTATACAATGGATACAATTTTTAAATAATTAAATGGTTTGAGAGATTATAATTTCTTTGTTTATATAACTACAAATCCGAAAAAGACGGTTTTATATGTAGGTGTTACAAATGATCTTTATACAAGAATGAATCAGCATTATGAAGATTGTAAGGGAAAAAAGAAAACCTTTGCAGGAAGATATTTTTGCTATAACCTTATTTATTTTGAAAGGCATTCCTATATAAATCATGCTATAGAAAGAGAAAAAGAAATAAAAGGGTGGACAAGAGATAAAAAAGTGAAGTTGATTGATGAATTTAATCCTGAATGGAATTTTCTGAATGATGAAATTTAATTTTTCAAATGAGTCACTTATTCCTCATGGTAACGCCTCGTATTAAATGTGTCGCTTTCCTTTGTCATCCTGAGACCTGCGAAGAATCTGATAGTTATAAATAAACTAGCAATATCAAGCAAGAATCCTAAAGATAGGTAAAGTTTATTCTGTTGGAAGGCTCAGATGTTTCGCAAGCTCAACATGACGAAGGCAAAGTACAGTGCGATAAGCATAGTCCCTTCTTTGTCATCCTGAGCCCTGCGAAGGATCTGATAGTTATAAAACAAATTGCAATTTCAATCAGGAATCTGAAAGTTGCTTTGTTGTCAGAGCTGCTGCTGCTCCTGACCCGGTATTATATTGATAACAACATTTCCTTTTTTACGGAATGATTCAACATAAGCATGTGCTTCTCTTATTTGCTCGAGTGTATATCTTCTGTCAATTACCGTGATAAGATTTCCGGCTTCAATCATTTCTTTTAAGGTCGAGAGATCATCAGGCCTTGATTTCGGAGAACCCTTGACAGTAATAAACTTACCTCCCGGTTTTAATAAATGTCTACATGCAGATTTTGAGGTTTTTCCTACTGCATCAAATACAAAATCGAAACGAGTTTCTGCTTTTAAAAAATCAGTTTGGGTATAATCAATAATGTGATGTGCACCAAGCTGTGAAACCAGACGGGTGTTTGCGGTACTGCACACTGCAGTAACCTCAGCATTAAATGATTTTGCAATCTGCACAGCAAAAGTTCCCACACTTCCGGATGCGCCATATATCAGCACCTTATCATTGGCCTTGACATTGTTCTGTCGCAAGAAACGCAATGCAGTAAGTCCGCCAACTGGAACCGTAGCAGCCTCTTCAAATGTCATATTCGAAGGCATTAATGAAATCAATTCATTGGCCGGAAGGCATGCATACTCTGCATAGCCACCAAATCTCAAGCCACACGATGCAAAAACAGCATCGCCTCGCTTAAGCGACTGAACTTTTTCCCCGACCTCCTCCACAACGCCTGCCAATTCAAACCCGAGCACTTTCACTCTTCTGGGTTTGAACAATCCATTAAATAATCTTGCAAGAAACGGATCTGCCTTTCGTAAGCGCCAATCGCCTGCCGATACGGAGGTAGTATAAACTCTTATTAATACTTCATTTCTTTTAGGAATAGGTTTGTTAATGTCTTTTAACTCGAGAACATCAGGCGACCCGTATTTTTCATAAACAACTGCTTTCATTGTTAAAGTCTTATTAGTTTTTTATCAATATTTTGAAGGATAGAAGCGCATAGAGCAAATATATACACGCTTCTAATCCGAATGTTGCCTCCCCATAAGTCATACAGGAGAGTTTCTATTATTTGTTTAGAGTACCGGGCGTGGGCTTAAAGCCCTTTACAATGAGATACACCCCCAGTGAGAACTCAAATACTGCAACAGGAACAGCAGTGAGCGCAATCAAAGGGGCACGCTGTTCGATAAAATCAAACAATATAAGGAAGTCACCTGCTAAAAGTACAGGTCCCCCGATTATTCCGATAAGCGAAAGGCTGCGCGGTACCAACCTCGACTGATATAGTAAGATGCCAAGCAATATGTCGTTTATGGCTGGCATGAGACTCTGCCCGATAAGAAAGATACGGTCATACATAATAACCAGTGTGTTGCTGTTGACCAATGCTTCAGTTCCTGCTGACGTTTGGTGCAACTTGACCACTGTCAGAAGGAACATTACTCCAACGAAGATGGTCGCCGCTTCCAGTATCCGCAAGCTTACCAGGCCCAGTGCCATTCCTTCATTTTGCTTTCTGAGCACAGGGTAAAGTGCAACGGCAGAGCCGATACATGTGAGCCCTACAATTAGCTCAAGGATGTTTCCGATAATCACAGCAGTGCCAGAACCAGAACTAAGTATATAGTTCGGAGCATGAATCTGATCATAAAGAGCAAACGTCGGAATCGAAACAAAAGTGAGCAGGTAAAGTATACCTGCAGTAAGTGAAGACTTTCGGTGCGAACTTACCGGGGCTGGCACTGTCTGGCTAATCATGACTCCTGCGGCATTTAAATTTGCATTCATTTTTTTGGTTTTTAAGATTTATTGAATTCCTTAATGCGTTATGGTTGATAAAACCTTTACGGCTGTAAGAAGCAGAGACTTTTTAATTTCTTCCGAGCGGGTTTCTTTTCCACGGTTTTAAACCATACAGACTAAGGGTGAGGTATCTGTTATATATCTCTTTGTCGTAGGAGATATTTGTTAATCCATAAGAATATCTCACATCCACGACATACTGCTTTTGTTTTATACGAAATGTATATCCTACACCTACCTGAACTACTGCATCCAGGCGTTTAAATCCTCCATTTGAATTGCTAAAAGATAGTTTTTCGACAGACTCATCTCTTTTTAGTCTTCCCGCAAGATTGTAGGCAATGGAAGGGCCTGCATTCACATGGAATTTTCCAAGGTGAATTCGCGCCAGTACCGGTGATTCAATGGTGTATAATCTCGTGGTTTGTTCCTCGGTGGTCAAAGGATTATTGGATTTCAGTTTGCCGCCTTTTATTACAAAGTAAACTTCCGACACAAACGACAAGCGTGGAGTGATACCTGCCTGAAATGACCCACCTACCTGTACACCTGAAACAGATTTCCTGTAATCTGCCATAGCTCTGTTTGACTTACCATAGTTGAAGTTTGAACCTACGGCATTTAATATAAAGTGGAAAGAAGTTTGGGGGCTCTTGGTTGCCTCCGGGGCTTTTTCAGGTGTTACTTCAGTTGTCTGACTAAATAAATTTCCGGATAAGAAAATCAGACCTAGTACAATTCCCTTTGTTACATTTTTATTCATATTTCCCTGATTTTTTTAACAAAGAAATAGAAATGGTTCTGGCCCAGAAATTTAATTATGCAAAAGCTGGAAGGATGTCTGCATGTTGCCGTTTTTGTTCTGTGAAATAAATAGCCAGATTAAGCTCCGGTTTGGATGTGCTGATAAAAAGCTTCCTTATAGGTGTCAGAGATGGGTATCAGTTGGTCAGCAATTTTAATCCGACCACGTTCTATAGACTCTATTTTATTGAGGGCCACCATATATGATTTATGCACCCTACAAATCAGGCTTGAAGGAATCAGCTTTTCGAATTCACTGAAGTTTTGAAGAGTCATAATTTTCTTGTTGAGCGTATGAATTCTCCGATAGTCTCTCATCCCTTCAATATATACGATTTCATTCAGCATAATCTTCTCCAGACGATTTTCGGTTTTCACAAAAATGAATTCAAGAGGAGGTTCTGAGCTACGAAGAGTCAGGTTCTCCTGAGCTTTGTTCACCGCCTGTAAAAAGCGATTAAAAGTAAATGGCTTTAAAAGATAGTCGGTTATTTTCAGTTCGTATCCTTTCAAAGCATATTCCTGGTAAGCGGTTGTAATAATAACCTGGCTGTTGATTTTTGTACTTTCGAGGAGCTCTATCCCGGAAAGCTCGTCCATATTAATATCAAGAAATAATACATCTGTCTTGTTGTTGTTCAGATAGGCCAGTCCCGTCAGCGCATTGTCAAAGGTGGCACTCAGCTGCAGAAAAGGTACTTTTTCTACAAAGCTTTTCACCTTCTCCAGAGCCAGGGGCTCATCTTCAATTATTACACAGGTATACTTATCCATTTTTAATAATCAGGTTTACTCGGTACAACTCGTTGTCATTATTAACCTCTAACGTATGCCTATCCGGATATATAAGACTTAGTCTTTTTTTAATAAGTTCATTACCCAATCCACCTGATGTTTGCGGAACCGTTTTTGAATCATATTTATTTTCGCAGGTGAGACGAATAGATTCATCATCAATATTAATCTTAATCGTAATGGCATTTTCCATTTTCTTATTGGTAGTATGCTTAAAGGCATTCTCAATGAATGGAATAAAGATCATGGGGGCTATTAATTTATCACCAATAGTACCTGTTACCGAAAAAAAAACATAGGTCTCATTGGCAGTCCTTATCTTTTGCAGAGCGATATATTTTTCCAGATATTCTATTTCCTTCAAAAGCAGGATCTCATTTGCCCGTGTTTCGTAAAGTACGAATCGAATGATATCCGATAGCTTATTTAGATAATCAGAAGCCAAAACGGCATCTCTTAAAATTAATGAGTCAATATTGTTAATGGTATTAAACAAGAGATGAGGATCAAATTGCTTTTTTATCAGCATCATCTCCATTTCGTGGTTCTTTTCCCTCAAAATTTCCTTGAGCTTTATTTCATTATACCAGGTGATGAATCCTTTCATGACGAGTGCAACTCCTCCGCTCAACAAGCCGATAATGGTCATCACCAATATTGTCTGAGGTGCAGTAGATCTGCCATTTTTACCTCCCTCATCCATATCAATGATGCGGCCCGATTCTATAAAAAAGCGCAGTAAAATATATGCCAAGATGGCTACTACCAATGAAATAAGTATTCCTATGAATATGGATTGAAATATCTTCTTCTTTTGAAGATATCTTGCAAACAAAAGAAAATAATAAGAATAAAAGGATCCGACGGAAGGAATAAATGCAAATAGCAAAATGGTGTTTAAAGCATTCATCACACGGGATATATCATGGTTGCTTCTGTAGTATAAACCTAAAGCGATAAATACAAGCAGGAAATAGCAAGCCCAGAAGCCTAAATGAAGCAAAAAGACAAATGTTTTTTTCACAACTAAATATACCAATTAAAAAGCCCAAAGACAACAAAGTAATAGCGAGCATTGGAAATCTCCCTATCCGTTCCATGGCCTGTCCTTGACTGGTCACTCTGTAGGTTAAGCAGTTAAGAAAAGGTTCCGTCCGGTGCAAACACCATAGCTTTCAACTTAACAAAATCTTTCCTTGTCACTCTCAGCCCTGCGAAGAATCTGAGATTTCAAAATGACTAAAATTAAGCTTTCTGGTAAAATGGTAGTTTAAATAACTTTTTTTGACTATCAGATCCTTCGCAGGGCTGAGGATGACCAAACAGCCCGATTGTTGAATACAAAACAATGTTATGTTGACTGCTATGGTGCAGATATCTCCGGGGAGGGGGATCTTGAAACAACTAGATCAATCCCCAGCTTTTCTGATTGATCCCAATCCCGAGCAAATCTGAATCCGGAACGACTCAATATGCACCAGATTGGAGATCTGGATTGTATTTGGACTCAATAGCATTTATGTTACGTTTCTTTATATGGTATACTCCCTGCTATATATTAAAAACCTATATTATATTAAAAGGCTGCTCTGGAAAGGAAGCTTTTTTATGCTTCCGACGTAAGCACTTGTTTTTCTGTTAAAAAGCTTTTCCTGAAACTAGTAAAAATATAGAGAGTTACGTAAAATGAACTATCTTAGGATAGATTAAGAAAAACAGTTCGAATATTTATGCCTTATTCCAAACAAAGCCCTAAGTCTTATATACATCACCACAAGGAAGCAGTAAAGATATTTAACGGTTATATATCAGAGCACCGGCTGACAGGCGAAAGGGAAAAAGGCCTGATTGATATTCTTCAATTATCTCAACTGTTAAAGGAGTTTCATGGGGTGGTAAGTATTTTGGATTTTTCGACGCTGAGCTACATTTACATGAGTGAAAGTGTTAAAAGTATAACAGGGTATTCACAGGAGGAATTTTATGAGAAGGGTATTCAGATGACGATATCCCTTTTGCCGGAGGAACAGCTTAAAATTATTCATAATCAAATATTCCCTATCATGTTCGATCATTTTGATCGTTGCACAAGTCTTGAGGAAATCAAAGACCTGCGCGTTACTTTTAATTATAATGCATTTCGTAAAGACGGATCTCTTGGTAGTTTTCTTCAGCAATTGTCAATTATTCATGGTGATGACTGTAAAAAAGCTAGTATAGCATTAATTCTGGTTACAGATATCAGTGATTTTAAGAATGACGGAAATATGACTCTTGGAATCTCAAAGAAGAATGAAGGTGGAGTTTATCATCCCATTTTTTCAAAAAATTACCTTTCAGATCCTGAGCCAAATATTCTTTCCATAAGAGAACTTGAGATTCTGAACTTAATGAGGCATGGAAAATCGAGCAATGAAATCAGCGACATGCTATTTATAAGTGAGCATACTGTTTATAACCACCGGAAGAAGATGCTGAAGAAGATGGATGCAAAAAATACAGGAGAACTGCTTTCCAAGTCGATAGCTTATGGATTGCTGTAATATCCATTTACTTCGGCTCTTGCGAATTTGCAATCTTCTCCCCGGCTGGTGTCTGCATCATAACTGACAACTTAATAAACTTTACTTTGTCATGCTGACCTTGTGAAGTATCTGAACTCTCTGAACTCTCAAAATGAATAAAATTAAGCTATCAGGTAGAATGGTGGTTTAAATAGCAAATTATTTTTTGACTATCAGATCCGTAGCAGGGCTCAGGATGACCAAACAGCCGATTGTTGTATACAAAACAATGTTAAGTTGATTGCATAAGGAAAAGTCCTCATGACCTAAAAGTATAGCGCTCTCTGGTTGGAAGTCTGTTGACTTCAACCCACAAATAAGAGCAAGTCTATTGACTTGCAGTTTCAAAGGTAGACAATTTAAAAATTAAGATAGTCGTTTTCTCCGTGTAGCAATAGTCATAATCATTCTATAATCTCTCCTCTTCGTCCGGTGCAGGCACCGGCGGGGAGTCTGTGCAGTCGGTTATCAATGATAAACATCTATCAAAAACAATCCAATATCCTTATATCTGAATAGTAGTCCCTTCCCTTCCAGCCAACAAAAGTAGGATACTTCTGTAGAATGAAGCCACCTGTCATATTCAAATGGTCTGTATTCATCAAAATCACGGAATGGATAATATTTCCAGCGTTTACCATCTTCAGAGTACAGGAAACAATGGTTTAATAGCAAAACCTTTTTATGATTGAATTCATAAAGCATGGGATACTCAGAGTTTACATATTCCATTTTATGAGCAGCTGTATTCCAAAACTTAACATTACGTTTCATTTGAAAGACTGGGTTCCCTAGGTCTCTATAAGTTACAGGACAACTATCGCAATCATCTTTTGAATAATTATCATCAAAAAAATTATTATTCAGTTTAAAAGCAAATTGATGTCTTGCATTACTCTCCGGACATTCAAAATGATACCATCCCTTGTCTTCAATGGAATCCATTAAAATCTCACCTTTAAAATAAGTATTGAAATCACATTTAAAGGTATGATCTCCTCTTTTTATAATCAGATATTTGTTGCCATCATCTGTGAAACATACATTTCGGATTTTATCATTAAACCTTGGTTCAATTTTCTTCCAATGAGCTCCCAGATCTTTTGTAGATAATAAGGAGTTATATTTTTTTGTAACAAAAATCGAAGAATCAAGCGGATCAATCTTAAGATCCTCATATTCATCCAATGCGTGTTGAAGACTCGTAAAAAAAGATGGCTTTTTATTGCTCCATTGATGGGACCTTTTGCGTTTTAATCTGACAAGATCACTTACTAATTCAATGCTTACTCCCTACTATATTAAAATAACCTGCATTGCTTTGATCAAAAAAATATTCACCTGGCATATAAACCAGTGAGTCTAATGATACACTGGTATATATGATCATTGAATCATTCTTGGTGAATATTTTTAAAAGTAGTTTTTCATTAGATTCTTCCAAGCAATCGAAGAGACCGGTAAAGCAGTATTTCCCAGGATCGGTACAAGTGTCCGGGAGCCTGATATACTTTTGAGTATACAAATTATACTTACCTGCCTCTACCCGAACGTTTCTGGATTTATCAGTAATGAGTTTGCCTTCTTTAAATATTCGGAATTCATATTTATAAAAAGATTGGGAATAGCTTTCAAGGTTAACAAAGAACAAAAAATGAAATACTAAAAAGATAAAGTAAAAATAGGGCATTGACTGAAATATTTTATTTTAAATTGAAACCAAGCTTGTTATTATTCATTTTTCTGAGGTTATTATTTTTTAAAAATATTACACTTTACTTTCTAAACCCATACGGACAATGTTTGCAACCGTTTTTACAACAATAGCCTCTTTTTAAAAGATACTTGGCTGTAAATACCCAGTTCCCATGTTCGTTATAATAATAGTCTTCCTGCTCTATTAAAGGCTCAGTTTTTCCTTTATTTTCAGATACTGCGTCTACTCCAAGTTTTTCACTAATTATCGCCTTCAGGCAAAGAGGACAATAACAGTCTCCTTCATCTGGCAAGGACATAACTGGAGGCAATTCATTACACCAGCAGTTTTCTGTACTGCATGAGAAATTTGTGTTGCAGCGTGAGCATGTTTTTATTCTGATTGTATTCATCCTTTAAGCTTCATTTCCTGGAACCAATAATTATTATGATTTCTCTTAGTTGTCAATTCAATATTAAGTTCATTTCCTCCGCCCTGGCTGGTGTCTGCACCAGATGGAATCTTTCCAAAAGAGTTGTATTTAAATATTTTCTGATAGCATTCATGGTTTTAGCTTCATTTCCAGAAACCAATAATTATTATGTTTTCTTTTAGCCAAAAATTCAACATTAAGTTCATTTCTGTATAGTGGGCAATTCACCACAAGGGTATGATATTCTCCATTTTCACCGCAAACATCGGCATCCAACTCTTCTAACCTATTAATTAAATCATCGTCAAGTTTTTTACCCAAAAAGCCTTCTCCCAATTGCTGATTACATGAAACAATAACACAGTGAAGACCCTCTGCCAGCATTTTTATCACAAGATCTTTTCTGTCCTGTTTCCATAATGGTAATATAGGTGTTATGCCTGCTGCCTCACAGACCTTTTCTTCCCAGGCTCTGTTGGAGTCGAAGTCAATATCTCCAAATACCGCAGAATTGATTTCATACTCTTCAACGAGTTGTCTAAGAGTATTTATAAAATTTCTTTCATAATCATTCCAGGTAGATGGCACAGTGATCATTGGCAAACCTAGTTCAATAGCCTGTTGATGTAAAATTTTTTCCGGAATAGCATGAGATCTTGATACCAAACCATTCTCGTTCATCATATTCATAAGAACCTTTGGCTTCCCGTTTAATTTTACCGCTTCCATAAGGGCAAAGCAACTATCTTTCCCTCCACTCCAGGATGTTACAAAGGATTGATTATTGTTGAACTTCATAGTATAGTAAAACCTCTTTATAACCATAAAACACTTGAATGTTTTATTGAGTAATTGTGAATTGCCTGAACTACATTCTGATTATCTAAAATGAGGAACCAATGAATGAATATTCGTATTAATTCTTTTCGGCCTATGAAAATAATAATAAAATTATAGCACTTGAAAACTGCAAGCTTGTCTTTATAAATTCAGAAGGAGTTTGGCCTGTAGTTTTTTTAAATGTTCTGTTAAATGCAGCCTTAGATCCAAATCCACTGTCATAGGCAATGGCTTCAATAGTAAGATCTGATCTTTCTCTTAGCAGCTTTTTTGCTTCTTCTATTCTATAGGAATTAATGAATTCAAAGAAATTTTTATTTTCATTTTGATTGATTGCCTGTGAAACATATTGTGTTGATAAGTTTAACCGGTTGGCGATGTCTTCCAGCTTTAATTCAAATTGCAGATAAAGCTTCTCTTCCCTGATCAGATTGATGACTTTTAAATAACAGTCATGAGACTGCTCTTTTGACAATGAAGATCCGGAATAACGAAAAATCTTTGAAGAATCAGCTGGCATAAAGATTGGAGAATACCGGAAGCTCTTATAGACAATTAGTATGTATATAAAATTATAAAGAACCGGAACGTATATATAGCTTACCTCCTTTTCAGGAAATGACATATAGAGTATAATAGCTATCAAATTGATTGAAATGGACAATCCTATAAAATGCTTTAACCATTTTCCCCGATAGTTTTTTTCATTCTGTATGTTATTTGAAAAGAGGTTCTCAGGTTGCAGGATAATATTTTTTATGCGCTCTTTTAATTGAAAAGGATACTGTTTATTAATCAGTATTGCTGAATAAGTGAGATAGCCAAGTGCCTGAATCAAAAGCAGAAAATTTAATACTGTTATTTCCCAGGGAAATTTTCCATGAAATACATTGTCGAAAAGGACATCAGTATAGGCTCTCCCCTTGCTTATGCTGATAAGCCATAAGCTGGTACAGATGGCCTGAGGAATAAAATGAGGCCATAGCATAGAAGGGCTAAAGTGCATTCTCAAAACTGCTCTCACATAAAATAACACTGCAGGTGCCCACAGGTGCCCAAAACTTAACAATTGCAGCCAGGGATTATCCTTAATATCACCTGTATAAATAAGAAAATTTAGTAAAAACGGTGTAGCAGGACTGAAAACTACAACTGCCAGAAATTTGCTTGCTTTTGTTTCATCTTGTTTAAAGTATAAAAGTAAAGCTAAAATAGTGAGATTGAGGATGGTAAAAATATTTATAAAGGACTCTGTCACGCGTAAAAGAAATAAAGATTTTAAAATTTTAAATTAGTAAATAAATACGGATTTGTAAATTGACTGTTTTAGAAAGATAGATAGACTTGTATTCGCTATATTTTACTCTTTTTTGCATTATTCATCTGTGGATCATTTCAGCTTTATTGCTGGTGAATAAACGGAACCGGAGTTCGAACGGACTTTTGGCTGCATTCTTTTTATTGTTTTCGGTAATACACCTTCAGCACCTGGCACTACAGACTGGTTTTTTGGATGAATATCCATACATCGACCCTGTTTCCGGTATTTTGCTCTGTGCAGCGTTTCCGGTCTTTTATTTTTATGTGCTTAGCTTGACAGGCAGTTTCAGGTGGAAGAACCACCGGAATATAAAGCATCTTATCATGGTAGTTCCTGCAATTCTCAACCTTCTGTATCTTATGTTATTCAAGAGTAAGGAGGAGATCAGTGCATACTACTATGAAGAAGAAAATCGCTTTACTGTCACGAATGCATTGCTTCTCGGAGGAATGGTACTTTTACTCCTTTTATATGTTTTGAAAAGCTTACAGGCAATAAAGAGTTATTCGAAAAGATTGGAGGAAAATTTTTCGTCAACTGAACAAATTCGGCTGGACTGGCTCAATCATCTTATTCTTTTTTTATTATTTCTCGCGCTTTTTCTCGGACCTTTACTTATTGTTATCGGTTTACCGGAATGGAACAGGATTGGTATGGGAATTTATACTAGCAGTATCTATCTGAGTTTGATGCTCAAAACTCTTAATCAGCCTCTGGTACACATGGAAGAAGTGCAGAGGAAATCCGGTTTTAAACTGGATGAAGAAAAGAAAACAGGTTATCAGATCCGGCTTTTGAAATGTATGGAAGAACTTAAACCTTATCTTAACCCTGAATTATCTTTGAAACAGTTATCCGAACTGACTGGGATTTCGGTGAATGACTTGTCAGGTTTAATCAATGAAAAATACAATTACTCATTTTTTGATTTTGTCAATTCATTTCGTGTAAAGGAATTTAAACAGCTTATTTCTGATCCTCAAAAGACTCATTTAAAATTAGAGGCACTTGGTGAAGAAAGTGGTTTTGGGTCAAAGACGGCATTTAACAGATCATTTAAGAAACTGACAGGAAAAACCCCTACGGAGTTCCGAAATTCTCACCATCCTGTCAACTGATTTTTGTTGTTATTGTATAATTTATTGATAAATAAATATTTATCTTCTTGATTGTCTGCTATTAGCTTTTCTATGGAAATGCACAACATGCCTACTCATTTTTAAATGTTGTACCACTTTATAAGTTGATACTGTTTTATTCCTCTCCGAACCTACATTTGACCCAATAACTCAATTACCGGAACATTAAGAATGGACACTTATTTTCTTATGGAAACTAAGTAAAAGCAACAGATCGTTCCTGTAATCTTCAGCCTGATAGTAATTATCGGGCAGGTTATTATAATGTTGAAATAGTACTATTTAAATAAATATCAGGTATACCGGATCGATTAGAAAAATTTTAACAGACCATCTTATATTTTCTATGAACAGAACATTACGCAGATTATTTATTATTACACTGCTGTTAGTAGTATTTCAGGTTAAAAGTATTCATGCTCAATGGAGTATGACAGAAATGAGTGGAGTTATCACAGCTGGAGAAAATGGAAATATTACAGCGCTTCATTTTTCATCTCTGAGCCGGGGCGCCTTTGCAACAAAAATGGGCGAAATATACCGAACACAAGATGGCGGAGCCACTTGGGCAAAAGCTTATGGACCGAATTTTTATTTATTCCACGACATCCGGTTTACTGAAAAGGGAGACACAGGTTATGCTGTAGGAGCCGGAACAGGTATTCTGCGAACAGTAGACGGAGGTGCTTCCTGGACTTATAAAAATTCCGGAATCAGATTGTCGGGAGAATATGTGAAAGTAGTGGAAAAGATCTTTGTCAAAAATGGAAAAACGGCCTGGGTCGTTGTGGATGATGGCTATATCTATAAAACTGTTGATGCTGGTGAATCATGGAGCAGAACTACCATGTCCATCCCAAGCAGCATGCATTTTGGAGGAAAAGATTCAATTTTTGCTACTATGAATACAGGCTCCGTTTATTTGTCATTAGACAATGGAGATACCTGGACTACATACGGTACACCTGCTCCGGCATGGTCATTTGGCAATATATTTTACAGAGAAGGGAATAATATGATCCTCCACCGGAAAACAAGCGATGGAGCGGTAGTAATGGTAAATAGTCCTGACAAAGTCAACTGGTCAGTAACACCTTATCAACCCTCCTCAGCTTCTGTAACCAATGGAGTATTTTTCAATTTTAATGAAGGTTGGACAACTAGTTCAGCAGGAATTCATTATACCACAAATGGTGGAATCAATTGGACTTTAAGCGATGCGTCTATTAAGTCTTCCGTAATTTATTTTCATGATTTTTCTCACGGCTGGGTAGCTCAGGGATCCAAAATCTACCGGTATGGTGTATTCCCACCAGTTTCCACAGGAAGTATTACAGAACCCCTTTCAGGATCAACAGTATATACCGGGCAAACAATTTATTTTAAATGGAAAATTGAAAATACCTCTGCTGTCACCATTGAGTATTCTGACAACAATGGTTACACCTGGAATGTCATAGCAGCGGATTTGTCTGCTGATAATGCGAGAAAACAGGCTTTGGTAGAAGGTCAGTATGCCTGGACTGTCCCTTCTGACCTATACAGTATTATAGTAAGGATAAAAGATAAAGAAGGAAAGGAATTGAGTAAAATAAGTCTGAATATAATGGAATCTACAGGTGTAAAAGATCAGCTATCAAATAAAGGTTATCATTTTGACCTTCAGAACAAAGAGCTGCGCATGGATAAGCCTTTTACTGGCAGTGTCGAAGTTTATGATATAAATGGAAAGGTATATATGCACCATCAGGAATCCAGTTCTGATAAGATCAACTTCAGAGAACTTACAAGTGGTTTCTATCTGATAAGATTGGTCAATGATGAAGGGGAAAGGATCTGGAAGGTTGCTTTTTAGATCTGTTTTTTTAAATGTTTAAGTATAAAATGAAAGGAACAATATGATATCATCTATTAAAAAAATAATCTTTATCCTTATTTTATTTTTGGTTATTACAGATACAATAGCTCAGGATAAATTTCCTCTTGCCTGGAAAGCAGATCATGGATTTAAAGCCACTTTATGCAGAACCTGGGATGACTATGGAACCTATTTTATTGGGGCTAGCGAAAAAGAAATAAGCGTTATAGGAAAAGAAGGTAAGAGCTTGTGGAGATTCAAATTTCAGGAAAAAGGTTTCAAGGAAGCAAAGGAAGTATGGTATTACAATAACGGAGTCGTGGAAGTGACATACAAACCTGTCGAAAAGAAAAGTCAGGAAGAGATTGTCGTATTATATGACGTTCAGAATGGAAATGAATTGTGGAAAACCGGCAATGATGAAAACAAATTTAAAGAACTAATCAAGCCTAAACCCCAGGAGAATCCAGTGGATAATTCTATACCATTGGCTTCGCTTCCTTTGAAAAAGGTATATGGAACTAAAATAAGAAGGGATATTAACGTAACTACTGCAGACTATGGTTCATTCGTTGTATACAGACCCGGGGTACCTTTTACCTGGGGAAAAGAAGTAAACTCTGAAATTTATATTCCTGAAAAAAGTATTGAGGTAAATCTGAATTATAAAAGGAAACTGCTCAGGGCTGCTATAGGAAAAACAACAGTAATAAATGTTTCTGCAAATAAAGGAGGAACTCAGTTATGGTCATCAGAGCTGAAGGTGAAAATAGTAAGTACAATTGTTTCAGATGAGGATATGATAGACTTCTTTGTTTCACAGAACAAAGTGTTTGTAGTGTATGAAGGAATTTCGGTACTGGATCTTTCCACAGGTAAATTATTGTGGACTTCCGACTTTAATAATTCTGAAGTAAGTGTCGGATTAAAGGCAAGGCAGGAGTTAAGCATTGCTGATATGCCTTTGGTGACAGATGACGGCGTTTATATTGCAGACCTGACTTCGGAAACTTATGGTATTAAGAAATGTGATCTGGAAACAGGCAACGTGTTGTGGAAATCTCCAAAGTATTCTTCTTCTGATGTGATTCCCTTTGTTACAATTCAGGGAGGTGTTGTGCTGGCTAAATTCGGTGGAATCATCAATGTTCAGTCGGTGATTACTAATCCTAATAATGGAGCGGAAACATACAAAACGGAGTTTAAGATGCGTGGAAAGGCTGGAATAAAGGCTTTTGACAGCAAAACCGGAAAGGTATTGTGGGATGAAAAGAAATTGGGAGATAAGATTGATTTCATATCGGACCTGATTCAGGATAATGGTAAGGTAAGCTTCTTCAGCGATAAGGCTTTTTACACCATAGATCTTAAATCCGGAGATATGTTAAATAAGGTTGTTATTAAAGATCTGAAGGTGGATAAAGCTATTGCGGTATGGAGTAGTGATGATGGGAAACTGGCTTATGCAGTATATGACAATGGAGTTTTTGCTGTGGATCTTGCATCCGGAAAAACAAAATATGAGCTTAAGGTCAGTGATGTAAATGGAGTGTTCAAAAGGGGGAACAGATATTTTCTTCAGATAGGAGAAGATCTGAATAAGCTGGTCTCATTTGATCTTGAAGAAGGAAAGCTGAAAGGCAAGATGGATGATGCCTACAAACGAAATGTTACAGTGGACGGGCAAAGTGTCATTAAACTTAACTGGGGAGAAATTGAAAAATACACTGTGAAATAAGGTCTTTTTATCTGGGGAATATTTTTTACGGATGAATTTGATAAAGGTTCATCTTCATTTTTGGTTACTCAACAGAAGCCTGGCCTTGTAGCCCTGGCTTCTGTTGTTTTTAATATATCGATGAGAATTGCCGCTAAAAGCAAGGCATCACCTCCCCGGACGGAATCTTTCCAAAAGTGATGTATTGAATAATAATAGGTAACTTTTAATAGGAATCGTGTTGAAAAGAAAGAGTTTCAAACTTTCATCAAATTGATATCTTTCCCTTAACCATTCATCTGATTTAAACTTTTAAGCATCTTGTTTAATCGCTCTATCCTTGTTGCCCTATTGTCTTCGCTAAACGTTTCCAATAGCAATGGAAGAAGTTCCCTTTTAATAGCTGTCTGAGCTAATGCTTTTAAATTTGAATCCAGCTTCCCTTCCAAAGCAAACTGAGCATAGGCGACCGCAATAATAGCATTGTCCATGCCGATGAGATAACCGTCTGCAGATACTCCAGTTACATTTTCCAATAACTCTTTAAACTGATTATCGTCCGGCTCATCTTCCAGTTCAGAAGCCATTTCCTTAAGCTGTTCTGCAAGCATATTTCCGGAAAACGGACCGTTGTCGACGTCCCTCTTTTGATTGATATAATCCTGAACTTTTGCCGGACTTAACTCTGTCAGGTCAAAATATGGGAAGTCCCACTCATTAAGTAGTTTTTCTAGGTATTTTAATGGACTTACATCTTTATTTTTTTTCCTCCACTTCCAAAATCCATAAGAAGCCTCCGCCCCATCATCATTGCCAAACGGGCTGGTTTCTTCTTCTTCACTCCAGTAAAAGTCTTCTGTTAAAAGTTTTTTTGCATTTGGATGTGAGGTTTCAGGGGTAAATTCGAAATCTTCCATGTGTTAAGGTTTTATTAGATTCGGATATATTAAGAATACTCTTAGAGGATCCATGTTGTTTAGAGTATTCGTAAATGTTATTGTATAAATTTTGTAAAGAACCTACCTGTTTTCAGGTTAATTGTTTGAATTCAGTAGATTGATTGGTTTTATAATCCCTCTTGATAAAGGGAATGTTAAATTTTGTCAATTCCATCAATGCCTTCATATAGCTTTTAAAGGTCATAATACCTGAAATAAAACCTCACAACCGATGATACTATTATATTCCCAAATGGGAACATATGGCAAATCTCTGAATTGTTATTTGTTTAATTTTTTATTCTGAGAGTAAAATATGTGTGATTTCTCTCTTTATTGATAGTGAGATACCAAGAGCGGTGTTTATATGAGATAATTTTATTTGGTAAAAAAGAAATTAAGTCCGGCACTTACAGCTTGCCTATCTGTTTTGTAGATTGCTTTGGCTCCTATAAATGGTTCAATATAAAATCTGTCGCTTAACTTCCTCGAATATTTTACTCCTGCTTCTATACTTACCTTTGTTTCCTTGTCTGGAATATGCTCTACTCCCCATGGGCTGAGATAAAACCCAAGTCTGCTTTTGCTTGTGGGATATGAGTATAAGATAAAGCTTTCAGGTATCAGCATTCCGATCAGGCCCAAAACTCCCAATCCTGTATTTTTACTATCTTTCAATAGGTACAAACCTATTACCTGCCCTGCTCCTGTGTATGCATAGAATTGATTGGAAGAGGTAGCCCCTATTCTTCCTGTATAGGAAACACCCATTCTTGGCCCTGATGCTTCCAGGATAAATCCTCCGGCGTTAGTATTGTAACTTTCGATGTAATTGGAGTGGTGAAAATGTGCTCCGAATTTTACAACTGGTTCACCTATAAATTTTTCATAATTAGCCTCATTCTGTGATTGTGCGTGTGCTTTAATAAAAGTCAGGCACATCAGAGCACATGACAACATAAAGTACTTTTTCATTATAATATTCTTATGATTAAAAATTTGAATTAAAAAGTGTTAATTTGTTAAAAATCAGTATTCTGATTTAAATTCTATTGCTTAACTTTTAGTTTAATTTGAGTTTTAATTTTTAATATTTTTCTGTCACACCAATAATTACGCCAAAATTTCCATCTGTCTGAATCCAGTTCTTCTCAGGTATATAGGCTCTTGAAACAAAACCATCCAGGTATAGTGCATTTTTGCATCCTTCATCTTTAAAATATTGAGCAAAATCATAAAAGTTAATTTCATTTTTAGATAGTGCGAAGAGAATATTCCCGTCAGGTAGAATTCCTACTCCGTTTCTGATATTAAGATTTTTGGAGCCCTTCTGAAGGGCAGGATGAATCTGACCATCTATAACCAGCATGGGGCCGGATTGTGTTGCATATCTGACATCTTTTGAATTAAATACTGAAGTTTGTGAGAGATGTGCTTTATTGTTATCCGTGATATAAAAAATTCCGTTTGGTTTCAAATAGAAATTACCTTTACCAGAGCTGGTATCTAGTCGGGAAAGTACTTTACCTTCTTCTATATACAAACCCTGAGGAGAGTTGTCTTTTTGGTACATACCTCCATTCATTGCAAACACTAGTTTATGATGACTTCTATCAACTAATAACTTAAGTTTTTGTAAACTTCTGATAATATTTCCATCGTTATCTTTCCAGTAGAATTTCAGATCTGCTTTCTTTAAATCAATCTTATAAGAAATAATATCATTTTCATATCCCTTGAATCCATATATGCATAGCAATGCTGCCAAAATATACCCAAAGAGTAGTAATCGAAACAAAGCTTTGATATTTTTCATAAAAAAATATTATTAATATGGAAAAATCTATCTCCTTTATGAATTTTGAACATCATATTATTTCCTCAAATAGCAATATAGTTAAAAATCTACAACCTTTTGGTATCCAAAAGAATTGCGTTTAAAAATATCAGATGATACAGAGGGTGCGTTTATAATTAAAACAATTTAACCGAATTATATGTCCATAACCTTTGCTGATAAAGTGATTGATTTCAATCGGCATTTAAAGTTTGAAGGTTCATTGCCAAATGGGTTTCATGTATTAAATCCTTATATGGATAATCCAGAAACAATGGATGTTATGAAGCAATTTTATTATAAGTATTACAACGATCAGGTTCAACGCAGATTTATTATAGGGATCAATCCCAGCAGGCATGGTGCTGGTGTTACCGGAGTTCCGTTTACTGATACCAAACGGCTGGAAAAAGTTTGTGGAATAGTGATGAATTCCGCATATACACATGAAGTATCTTCTGTATTTATGTATGAAATGATTGCGGAATACGGAGGTGCTGAAGCCTTTTACAAAGACTATTATATTAATTCCCCTTTTCCTTTAGCTATTATCAGACAGACGGAAGATGGAAAATGGCTTAATGCTAATTATTATGACGATTCAGCTCTTTTTGATATGGTAAAAGAGTTTATGATCATGTCTTTGAAAAAGCATATAAGCCTGGGATTAGATACTTCGGAAGTTTACGTATTAGGCATGAAAAATGCAGAGTATATAGGAAAATTGAATAAGGAAGCAAAACTATTTGATCGTATAAAAATCCTAGAGCATCCTCGGTATATACAACAATATAAATCGAAACAAAAGCAATTGTACATCAATAAATATATGCTGGCATTGAAACATGAATGAACCATACTCCCCTATTTTTCTTTATTAAATAGAAGGGTGATTGCAAATGAAAACATTGGAGAAACATACCGTTTATACAATAGGGCATTCTAATCATAGCATTGAAGCGTTTATTGGTATTCTGCAATCCTTTGATATTAAAGTTCTCTGTGATGTACGAAGCTTGCCAGGCTCTCGTAAATTCCCACATTTCAATAAAGAAAATTTAAAAATCTCTTTGGAGAATAACGGAATAAATTACATTCATATGGAAGGATTAGGCGGAAGACGAAAAATGAGAAAAGACTCGAAAAACAACCGATGGCGTAATGAATCTTTTCGCGGATATGCTGATTATATGGAAACAGATGATTTTAAAAATGCAGTATCTGATCTGAAATCTGTCGCATTGAAACACACTACTGCATACATGTGTTCTGAAGCCGTCTGGTGGAGTTGCCATCGATCAATGATATCTGATTATCTGAAGGCAAAAGGCTGGACCGTATTGCATATAATGGCAGCAGGAAAAGTTCAGGAACATCCATATACCTCTCCTGCAATTGTCACTGAAGGCCACATTTCTTATTCCGATGCTACTTTGTTTTAATTTAAAGAGAAAAGGATATGGAAGCAAAATTTAAAGTTGGTGATCATGTAAGCTGGAACTCAGAAGCAGGCAGAGTATCAGGAACAATTACAAAAATACATACAAGTGATTTTGATTACAAAGGCCATGCACGACGAGCCTCGAAAGACGATCCTCAATATGAAGTTAAAAGCAGTAAAACGGGGCATATAGCAGCTCATAAAGGAACTGCTCTTACTAAAGGCTGATAGTAAAGGGCTTTGTTTTATTTTGGTGGTGCATCTAAAAATAATATCATTCCTGCAAAAGATTAATGATTGTGCAGGAATGATATTTAAAATACTTAAAATCAGAGTAACTATCTAGAGTTTAAGCTTCGAAGTTCCTATTTCTTTTTAGGTAAATCTCTTGTCAACCAACCACCTTTCTTAACAGTTGCAATGGAATAAGGAGTCACCCAAAATAAACCGAAGGCATATAAAATACTATATGAGTAGGCCCAAACTGATCCTTTTACATTATATTTCTTAGCATAGAAGATAACGGGAAAACTGGAAAGCATTATTATACTAAAGAGCGTTGAGCTCAAAAACATAAGAGGATGTGTTAATACAAATATCATCATCAGAATTATAAATGGATAAACAGTTATGATATTTAACCATTGATTTAAAAATAAAAGTCTCGTTCCAGTTTTAGATCCATTTCTGAATTTTTTAAAGATAAATTGTGCCATCTCAATATTTTCCCGCACGTTGCTTCTTTCCCATCTGATAAACATTTTATATAAACCTTTATAGGTTTCAGGTACATTGGTAAGCACAATTGCATTTTTTTGAAACAATACCTCATATCCCTGTTGCAAAATCATATTGGTCATAGCTCTGTCTTCACCAATATCTGAAGGTTGTCCCATAAAGGTTTGGTTGATCCAGTTAGGCAAGCAATCCAGCACTGCACCTTTACGGTATGCAGCCAAAGCACCGGGAGTACAAAGCACTGAACCTAATTTGCTCTGTGCAGAGCGCATGAACTCAAAGTTATAAATGAAACTCACGTTTAACATTTTAGGGATGATTGCCTTTGCTTTGTTTAAAACATGCACATTGCCTGCAACCGCACCACAATTTTCATTTGTAATAAATGGACTCACCAGGTTTCGTAAGGTGTCAGGTTTTACTATTGAATCACTATCCACTGTTACAAAAATCTCTCCTGTAGCAAGTTTGAACCCATGATAAAGAGCATGACGTTTTCCTTTATTTTTAGGTTGCTGATATATTTCCAGACGATCACCTAACTGTTCTTTTGCTTTTTTGATCCAATACCATGTATCATCTTTACTTCCATCATCTATGGCAATCAGTTGTAATTTCTTTTCTGGAAAATTGCTATCAGCCAGGCTTAATAAAGTCTGCCAAACCTGCTTTCCTTCATTATAGGCAGGAACAATTACGGTACAGGTTGGTAACTGGTCATCTGATACAGATTGAATAGGTTTGTATCCTAAGTACAGAAACAAATGATAAAGAAAAAAAATGATTCTGTATAAAAGTAAGGAAGTGGTTATTACAATTAAAGTTAATCCCCAAAAAGAGTTCATTCTCTCCGTATGAATCTTTTCAAAATCAGATTGTAAAATATATACTCCGAAAGCTCCTATACTCAACAATACTATTGTACATATTCTTACTAATGTAGCTTTGGAGATACCACTAAAGTTCTTCTTTACATAAGAAAATAAGCCTATTTGAGGAAATGTGCTGTAACCAGGTAATACAAAACCGGCTAAATTATTATTCACCTCTCTGTTAACTGATTCTTTTTTTGAAGAATGTAGATGAGGCTGAGTTAGAATAGGTTCCTCAGCTGTAGTTCTCATTGATTCAAGCATAATAGATTCTGAATAAATTTACTAAAATAATCCCACTGTGATAATTACGGTGAGAGACATCAAAACAATTACAAGCCTTGTGCCAGCGGGAGTTTAGAGGTGAAACAGAATAAATTAGGTTTTGTGAGGGAAATTTTACTGTGGAGTTTTTCCACAAAATAGGGCGTGCTTCTACAAGCGCTAACCCTCAATAGTCCTCGATATTAAGAGAAATGAATGCGGAACTAAAAGAATGTTTTTAATATCCTTTAATAGCGAATATAAGTGCAGTAGTTCCATTTATCCTGAAACATCCAATCACAGCCTTGCAACGCTTTACTGTTTCAGTAAGGTATTGATAGGTCAAAAAGATTTTACATCGGGTGGATTTTGTTAGAGTATGAAAGATGAGTGTAATTGAAATATCAATATAAGCAAATTGTAGAGTGGATAAAGAAAAGTCACACACAAATAATGAACAAACATTACTTAAAAAGAATAGCTTCGTTAGTTGCTTTTTTCTCGTCTGAGAAGTGGAGTAACTACTATGGTAAGTTCAGTAGGAATAATCAGAGCAGGATCTTGATAGAACCATGCCCAATTAAGTGAATGTTAAAATAGTATAAAATCATTGACAGTTAAAAATAAGAAGTCCAAGATAGTTATAACATTAAAGACAGATTACTTAATTTCTTTTATCATTCTATTTAATAGGATACTGTCAGGTATTTATTTGTAACAACCCGATTTATATTACTACAATACTATTGAACTTTAAGGTAATTGATACAATAGGATCAGGCCAGTCATATACTTCAATCACTACCTCTGATCTTCCGGAAGTTATTTATATTATTGAAGTATTGGATAAAAATATAGTCGTATTTGCAAAAAGAAGTTTCGTAAGAAATTATAAAAGTAAATGGGAGATTAAAGCACTTTATAGCCCAATCTCCAATCCTGCTAAACAACTTTAATCCTGATATACTATACCTTTAAGCTGAGTAAGTGTATTTAAAGGGCCATCAACCAGAAATAAATTTACAATAGCAACAGGAATATTTCCTCCCGGATCTCCTTTAAACTGATGGATAACTTCTGTTGTATGTTCATTAATTTTTCTTAATTGCCATCCCCCTTCAGATATAGGCATTCTCACGATATCTTCTACTTCCTTTATGGCAACTGCATTTCGAGTAATTTGGATAGTTATAAGGTCATTTATATGTGTTGCAGATAGATTTATTACAGCATCCCTGTTTTTAAAAGGAAACGGCATGCTATATTCCATATGCATGGTCACGGTGTTACCCTGCAAGCCAATTTGTTCAGCTCTCTTGCAATGGTCATACCATTCAGGATACGTTTTAGTATTCAAAAGAATTTTTTCGATCACATACATATTGGCTTCGAAAATTGTTACTGCCTTAAATTCTTTTATAGGAGAATCTTTACCTTCCCGTGTATAAACTTTAATTCCATTTTTTTCTTTAGCAAGCGTCCAGTCCTGAGCAAAAGCGCTCAAAAAGAACAACAGAAAAAATAGGATCATAAGCCCTGCAAAATTATATCTTATATTCATAATCAATAAGTTTAAAAGTTACAAAATCATAATTAGTAAAATTAGTTTTGTATCGCTTTTCTGGCCTGCCAGATATTAATTCCAGCCAACAAAAGAAAAGCTAAAGGAATAAAAGGAGGTTTTATTTTAAGCGGAAGCACGTCTGATGGCACAGCAGGATGCATATGTACATAAGTTCCCATGGCCATCATAAATATTACCAAGACAGATGACAGGATTACTATAAAGCTATAAGAACTCTTGCGATGGTCAGCCCAAAATGCAGCATATACCAAAAGTACTCCTACAACTATTTCTCCAGCGATACCCAACAGGTAGGCATTATTGCCCATGCCACTGTTTTCTATTTGTGTTGTATACCATGACTTAAACGGATCAATAAATTTTAATACTCCGAACATGAACATGGAAATTCCAAGGAATGCATTGATTGAGAGAAGCTTTTTCATAATTATTAATTTTGTCTAGTAGTGTTAATAGTAAGACAAAACTAATAATGCCCCTTTGAAAAAATCAGGACAAAAAAATCAAAAATCAGGATTTTATAACCAGTTATACAGACCTGGGCGGCATTCCAAACTTTCGTTTAAATAATCTTGAAAAATATCCCGGATCATTAAATCCAAGATCATAAGCAATCTGACTTAATGGTACTTTAGATAACTTCAGAAGCTCTTTTGCTCTATCCAATCGCTTGTTATTAATATAATTGACAGGGCTGTCATTATAAACCTCCTTAAAATTTCGGGTAAAAGTAGAATGACTCATGTTACATAATTTTGCCAGCTCAGTAACAGGAATACCAGTGTAAAGATGACTTTCTATTACCTCCTTTAAAGTAACAGATCTAGGATTAAACAACATAGAAAATATTTCCAAAACTGATTCTGCATAATTTGTTTGAACCAAAATTAAAATCAATTCTTTAAGTTTTAATTCAAGAAGTTCCTGATTTACTAACCCGGGAGATTCAAAGTAAAAGTCAAGGCTTTCAATAAATTTTGAAAGTGTAAGATCAGGAATAATTTTTCTTGCAAAGTCGCCCTCCTTTTTCTGAACAATATAAGACGGCAATTCATTTTTGTAGATATTCTTTAATATATCCAGATGAAGATGGATTGCATATACCTGAAACGGCAATTGTACAGAATCTTTCAGCCACTCAACAAAATAACTTCCACACCTTAGCAATACAGCTTCTTTAGATTGAATCTGTACCTTTTGATTCGGAGAATGTAAAAAAGTCTCCTCACCTGTCACGTAAAGAAAACATCCTTCTTCTTCAAATATAGCCTGATACCTAAATGGTGGATTTATAAGTAATTTTTCAATTACAGTTTTATTTCCTATTGAAAAGGTCTTGCGTTCTATAATCATTGCAGGAAAGATGAAAAATTAAATCAACAGAACAAAATGAATATTCAGAGTAAGGTTTTTAATTTTCTGAATATATATAGATTTACAGCATACTCATTAAGAACCTTACTCAAATATTTTCATCTTAATCAAATGATACCTAAATCTGTGCTGTAGGGTCTTTCCTCTATGTTTAATAGAAACCTCTTTCATTTCCTATTATAAAAGATATTCAATACCAGCATTAAATCTGCAGATTAGAATTAATAATGTAACAATCTGTATCATATCAGTTAACAAACGTAAGAAACTCTTCTTTCGGTGTTCTCCATTTTTTAAGATTCACCAACCAGTCATTAGCTTCATCTCTGTAACCAACAGGTAGTATAACAACACTTTTTAGTCCTAGCTCATTAAGGCAAAGGAATTCATCTAATTTAACATTATCAAATCCTTCCATTGGAGTAGCGTCTACTTTTTGTTCTGCCGCAGCTGCAATAGCCAACCCAAATGATATGTATGCCTGTTTGGCGCAACGATTTTCCTGCCATTCTTTCCCTAATGGCTCATATATTCCCAGGAGCATTTTTTGATAATCTTCATATGTGTTATCAGGCAAACCACGTTCTCTTGATGTTTTTAAGAAAACATCACCAACCCTATCAGCTGAATAGCTATCCCAGGCAGCCCAGACAAGCAAGTGAGAGCAATCCGTAATCTGACTTTGATTGAAAGAAAATTCTCTGATTACCTCAAGCTTTTTTTTGTCGCTGATTACAAAAATCTTATAAGGCTGAAGTCCTGATGATGAAGGTGCATACCTTGCTGCCTCCAGAATATAGTCTAGCTTTTCTTGCGGAACCTGCTGCCCGTTCATCTTTTTTGCAGCATACCGCCATTTTAAGTTTTCTAACAGAGTCATCATATAAATTTTTAAATGTTGATGCTGTAAAACTAGGATGAATTTGTTTAATTTGGTAACGAAGTATCAAAAAGTAACAGTAACCTTTAAGTAACCAGGTAACTTATGACGATAAAGAAATGTCCGGATGGTGAGTGCAAAAAGCAGATAATGGCTGTTCATGATGCAATGGACGTATTAACCGGTAAATGGAAAATATCCATCATCGCAGTTCTGTGCTATCATAATAAAAGAAGATTCTCTGATATTTTAAAAGACGTAAATGGAATATCCAATAAGATGTTGAGTAAGGAACTCAAAGAGATGGAACAAAATAAACTTATTAAAAGAACTGTACTGGACACTCAGCCTGTTACAGTTCATTATGAACTCACTGAATATGGTCAGAAACTACAATCTGTAATTAAAAATTTATCTGACTGGGGAATTGAACATCGCAAAGAAATTATGGGCAAGTGATTGTAATAGCTGTATCGCTACTGGTATCATTATTCTTTGGAATAATCCCTGTCCATATATGAAGTTTGTACTTTTGAATCATATATCAACAAAGCCCTTCGAACAATCCGAAGGGCTTTGTTTAATTGATGAGGTGGATCGCCTTAATTTTTAGTAAATCTAATACTTTCACCTTTATCTGTCTGAAGCATGTAAACTCCAGTGTTTAAGTTCGAAACATCAACAGTAACCGTTCCTGCAGGAGCAATATATGTTTCTAATTGCTCTCCAAATATCGATAAGATTTTTATCTGTCCAGCCTCTTTTAATTCAACATATAATGTTGAATTTGTCGGATTAGGATATAGATTGGACACCTTTGACAAACCTTTTTTATAAAGTGAAGTGATGACCACACTTTTTGCATCAGACTTAGCAGAGCAGCCATTGTCATTAGTTACCAGCACGCTATAATCCCCATCTTCAGTGAATTCATAAGTTTCAGCAACTTCGTTTGTCAAGGCTATCCCATCTTTAAACCATTGATACGACTGATACTCTTCTTCTGTAGTTAAGATTGTTCCATTCTGAATTATACCAGGTTGCGGGAGGTCATTTACTGTTATGACAAGAGTATCGGCTCCCATACATCCAATCCAGTCTCCTACTGTTAGCACATAGGTGCTTGTTACCTCAGGACTGTCTGTAAAGGTAGATGGCCCAAACATAAAATCTCCGGATTTTATAGCTTTATTGTTCTGAAAAATTGTATAGTTTACATTTTCAAAACCTCCGAATACAACCGCCTCTCCTTTACAAATTTCTGTAAGATCAGAAGTCAATTTAGCCACAGGTCTTTTATCGACATCCACCCTCATTTCTGTTCTGGAAGATGGACAATGCCCTTCACCTTCATAAGCAGCATAAAAACTAGTAGATGCCTTAACACCAGGAATAAAGACTGTTGCCCCTGAAGCTACCGGATCACCACCGGTAATTTTAGCATACCAATTGGTTGTTAAATATTCATGCTCCTCCACCGCTAGCTTTACTGTACCACTATCACAAAGATTTACATCATTGTAATCATGCATTTTAAGAATAGGTTTGCCTGCTTTTGGTTTTACATTTACTGTTACAGAAACCATATTTGACAAACAAGCAGACCCGCCGGACTGAATGTAAAAAATAGTAGTTGATGTTAACTGTGGAGTGGTAAAAACATCATTGAAAGTCAACGACTCTCCTCCAGCATCGGTAGCATATACTTTTACATTTGATGAAAAGTTTAAAATGGTACTTTCTCCTGCACATATAGGATTGGTAGCAACTGTAGCAACAGGATCTGGCAGGCATTTAAGATTATATAATTCCTCAACTTCTGCTCCCGTAATTGCTCGGTCATATATAAACAAATCATCTATCTTGAAACCTTTAGATGTAAATGATTGAGTTCTTCCTATTCTGCTGACAAGATTTGTTCCGGTATTGAAATTGAAGTCTCCCTCAAGTTTTTTAACGCCATTAATATAAGTAATAAGTTTTCCTTGTGCATAGGTAACCACAACATGTCTCCATGTAGTGCTTGATCCAGCACTGGGGAATATATAATTTGCTCCATCACCAACAGACATAGTACCATTGCTATTGTTATGGGTTATAAAAAATCCACTACCTGTTGAGCCATAATTAAACAAATAATAGCTTCCGGAAGTGGCTGATATCTGAAACCAAAACGCTATCGATCTTGCAGCATTTCCTGAAGGTAAATTTGGAATTCCGGCATTGTCAATTATATCTGCATCATTTTGCACATAGTAACTTGTCTGCCCTATATAAAATCTATTGTCTGAATAGTTAGATCCACCCTGAATGGTATGAGTGGATGCTGCATTGCTTAAAGAACCATTAAACTGATAATAATGAAGTAATCCTTCTTGCGGTTGTGCCTTTGCTTTCTCGATAAAGCAACATGCACCAATCAGTACTAATCCCAAAAAAGGTTTATACAAAAACTGTAAGTACTTGTTTCTCATATATTTTTAACTATTTAAATTTATTTATTAAAAGCCTCAAAGGATTAATCTCTTTATAATTAAAGAGACCGCTATCTAGCGATCTCTCCTTTAATAACTTACAACAAACTTACTAGCTTTTCCAGCCCCAGTAGTAACATAATAAATGCCTGGAGAAAAACTTTTTAAAGAAACAGTATTTACTCCAATTACCCCTTTTTCTGTAAAGACAACTTCACCTAATAAATTAGCTATAGAAAACTCGGTATTCTGGGAAAGCATAATATTCAACTCTTCCACAGCAGGATTGGGATAGATACTACTTACATAACCTGAGAACTCCTGACCAATGGAAGTAGTAGATACAATCGGAGGATTATTTTCACCATATTTTGCCAGGAAGGCCTGGGCTCTGGAGTAACTTCCTGCTTTTGCTCCGACATAGACAAAACTGTTGGAAGGAATAACTTTCATATCAGTCACTGTACAATACGAAGAATCCGATACAAATTTCCACTTCGTATTGGTGCCGTCTTCTTTATCATACGTTAGCATAGTAACCCAATAGTCAAGAGTATAACTACCAATAGAATGTCCTACCATCACATACCCTTCACTGGTTTCACCTACAGCGAAAGGATAATCTCCATCTATTGATCCATATCTGTTTTTCCACTGAATCACACCAGTCTCGTCCAACTTTACAATCCACATATCATACTGACCTGTTGTATAATTAAATTCACCACTATTTGAATTGGATTCACCACATAAAACAAACCCATTATCAGAGGTTTCCAGAATGTCCTTACCCTTGTCGTAATTATTTCCTTCCAGTATTTTTTCCCATAAGATTTCACCAGACTGGCTCAACTTTGCTACCCACATATTGGTAGCATAGTATTGATCAGCATAATAGTTATCCGTAGGTGATTGGTAACCTATGCAAATAAAACCTTTATCAGAGGTTTCCCTTATTTTAGTTACTCTGTCACCTTTAGTATCTCCTGCAACCATGCTCCATTCTATTTCCCCATTTGCATCAAGTTTTAATATCCAGGCATCTTCGTTTCCTTTTGCACCAGTAATATCTCCATCAATTGAATTTGTGTATCCTCCCACGATGCATCCTCCGTCTGATGTGGCACTTACAGAAAATGCATTATCTTCTTTACTTCCTCCATATAATTTCTGCCACAGTATTTCTCCGTTCGTTGAATTTACCTTGGCTACATATAAATCACCTCCACCTTTACTGGAAATATTGGAATTCCTAATAATACTAGAGCTTCCCGCCGCAACAATATTTCCATCCTTTGTTGTTGCAATGGAGTAAAAAGCAGAACTTGAATTACTACCTGAATAATCCTTTCTCCAAAGGGTATCACCATTTATATCCACTTTCACAATCATGGCATTTCTAGTATACTGCCCTTTGGTTGAACCTCCTATAATGTACTTTCCATCATATGTAAGATCTACGGCTTCAAAGTTTTGCTGAGGTTGCGCATAATAGTGATCCCAGGTTAAATCAGGTATTTGGGCGAAACAGAAGTGGCCTGCAGCAATTGCCATTAAACTCAGTAAATGTTTTTTCATTCAATTATAATATAGATTGGTAAGTAACTTTGACTTTTGATTCATTGTGTAATAGACGATTCAGAGGATATTCTAATATAGAATCAACCACAGATATAGAATGGCTGCCTTTATAGGCAGCCATCTCCCCTTTGTGTTAACTGACTATTTTACAACAACCAGTTGACCACTTGTATTATTTCCTGCTAACACGTAGTAAGTTCCTGGAGCAAGACTACTTACATCAATAGTAGACTCGTCGGGAGCAGCCTGTTCCATTAAAACAGTTTCGCCTAATACATTCACGATTCTTATTTCCATAGGTTGAGCTATAGTAACTTTAAACTCTGTTGCGGCAGGATTGGGATATAAAGTTAAAGCATTGGATCTCTTAAGACTGAAGATATTGGTAACACCTTCATTACCGGTTCCTCCGAATTTCATTAAGTATGATCTGAGGGAATTATAAAAAACCTCTGTCTGTACAGCACCTATACCACCCACAAGCATATAGCCATCATCATGCGTTTCAACAACATCAAGCATCTGGTAACCGTAGAATTCACTAGAATTTTGAAGCGTTTTGTTCCAAACCTCTGTTCCTGAATTTGATACTTTTGCCAAAGTAAGAGAAGACATCAGATATACTTTATTCTGACTTGTTCCTATGTATATAAAGTCACCATCTTCTGTTTCTTTAACAGAGAATATTCTGTCAATGCGATTGGTAGCCAGAGCATGTTTCCATTCAACAGTTCCGGATGAGCTTAACTTTATAATCCATCCATCTTCCTCACCTGCATTGGTTGTAAATTCACCATTAGATGATTTGGCAAAGCCACTAAGAATATATCCTCCATCTGAAGTTTGCTGACCAACGTAGCAGTGGTCTTCAATGCTTCCTCCAAATCTTTTATTCCAATCTTCAGTACCGGATGAATCTACTTTTACCACCCACATGTCATTCATAGATGTTCCAAAAAATACATAACCACCGTCTGTCGTTTCCTGAACACTGTATGCATAATCATTAGCGGTGGTTCCATGGTTTTTCTCCCAAAGCAAAACGCCGTCAGCATCAATTTTAAAAATCCATGCATCCTGCACCCCATTATTTGCTGACACATCATCAGTTTTCGAACCTGAACTTCCTCCTACAAGATAGCCTCCATCAGTTGTTGGCCAGATAGCATGTCCATAATCAGACACATTGCCTCCATATCGCTTTGCCCAGATAACATCTCCATTTGAGGTATCCAGTTTCATTACTCCCACATCATAATATCCCTTTGAAGCTGTAAAGTAATCTATTGTTGAAGACTGAATTGAACCTACAACAACCATATTCCCATCAGCATCAATTTTCACTTCCGTTCCATAGTCGTGATTAGGTCCTCCGAAAATTTTTGACCACTTCGTATTACCATAATTATCAATCACGGCCACCATATAATCTCTGTTATTATCAGAAACTTCTCCTACAAATTTATTTCCGGCAATGGCATAACCTCCTGTTGGTAATGGAGCAATAGACTCAATCATTCCAAGGTGTGGAGAATTGAAATGCTTCGTCCAGCGTAAATCAGGGCTTTGGGCAAAACCCAAATTAAATGCAGCTCCAAGTAATGCAGTACTCAGTAAAGATTTCCTCATAATTGAACCATATTTAAATTCTGATTCAATATATGGTATAACATGTCGTAAGGTTTTTATTATTTTCCTAACGGCGATCCAGAATTTCCGAAAGACGTAATCACCTGGATTTGTAGTGACATTAGGATTTTAATGCCAGCTTATCTAAAAATAATTTGCGGTAATTGCGTGCTACTTCAGCACTCTTTCCACTTTTAAAGATGATAGTGCCTCCCTCTGATTTTTTTTTATATGAAGTGATATGTTGTAAACTAACAAGATAAGATCGATGCACCTTTACAAATACATCAAAGGATTGAAGCATATCATCAAAATAAGCCAATGGCTTTGTAATCACTTTATGTACCCCTCCGGTTAAATGGATATAGGAATAGGACCTGTCCGCTTCAATATATTCAATATCATTAATGGGCAGATAATCATATCCATAACTAAGGGGAATACAAAGGGTAGAATTATCTTTAACAGTCAAATTACTCAAAAGCACCTTTAGCCGTTCGAGCGATTCTTTCATCAAAACCTTTTCTCGTATTTTAACCAATGCCTCCTGTAACTCCTGTCCCCGTAAAGGTTTTACCAGGTAATCTATAGCTGAAAGCCTGAAAGCCTGAATAGCATATTGATGAAATGCCGTTACAAAGACCACTTCAAATGTAACTTCTTCTTTTACAAAGTCCTCTAGCAGTTGTAATCCGGATTTACCCGGCATTTCTATGTCAAGAAAGACAACTTCAGGATTCACTGAGCGTATCAGAGATACAGCCTGGTCAACATTCTCTGCTTCACCTGCTATTTCAATATCCTCAGCAAGGTCAGCAAGCATCATCCTCAACAATTCTCTTGCCTGAGGAGCATCATCTACTATAATACATTTCAAAATTTTAATATTATTGTTTGTACATTAAGGTTATGTTTATATTAGTTCCCATCGCACTTCCATCTTTATCCTGTAAATCTTCAGTTTCTACATTTATTTTCAAAACCCCTTCTCTGTTAATCAAATCTATTCGATGCTGAATGGCGCTGGTAGCAAATGATTGCTTTTTATATTGGTTTTGACTTTTAAGCTCTTCTGCTTTCTTTCGACCTATCCCGTTATCTGATATTTGAATCAGAAGCGTATCATTTTCAGTTTCCCTTACTGAAAGGGTTAGTCTTTTAGTTCCTTTTTTTGCCCTGAAGCCATGCTTGAAAGAGTTTTCTATAAAGGGTTGTAAAAGCAAAGTTGGAAACTTCAAGTGATTCAAATCAAGGGTTTCGTCAACATTAAACAAACAGGTAAAATCTTCTGCCACCATCATCGCTTCTAAATCTATATAGAGCCGTAAGATTTTCAATTCGTTCCCAAGCGATGTATATTGAACACTACTCATTTCTAATACAGTACGCACCAGATGAGAAAAATCATCCAGATAGATTAATGCCTTTTCTTTGTCATTCCGATAAATATAACTTTTGATTGAGTTTAGTACATTAAATATGAAGTGCGGATTCATCTGAGCTATAAGGGCGCTCTGCTGAGCAACACGCAATTCATTTTCAAGATGTATGCGCTCAATTTCCTTCTGTTGCCGACGTTTAAGTTGTTGTATTCTGTATTTCAAAAATAGTATTGCTCCTATAGAAAAAATAAGAAGCAGTAGCAATGTAAACCACCATGTTCTCCAGAAAGGCGGGTTTATATACCCTTGAAGAACTATATGCTCTGATGAGTTCCCATCAAAACAATCAAGCACTTTCAGTTCTACAATAAATGATCCGGAAGGAATATTCTGTAATTCAATTTTATCAATGTTTCCAGGGAGGATTACCCAGGATGTGTCAATATTCTTTATGCGATAGGCATACTGAAATTTTCCCTGACACCTGTACAAAACTGCTTCCGGATATAAGACAAGTGGCTGTCCGAATTTTAACTTCAGATTTAAATAATTTGAAGTAACCTCCTCATCTATAATAACTTTTTGTAGATATACTTTTGCTGATGCTTCGATTCTGTCATTTCTTTCCTCAATGGGCATCATTTGAAGCCCTTTACCAGTGCAAAGCCAAATGATATTGTTGACTATTAAAAGATCCTGAATATTATCTGATGCGATTCCTGATAGTACATTAAGGCTTTTCCATTTAAGAATGTTTAAATCAAATGACCATAGTCCCTGGTTCGTGGCAACATACAAACAATTTTCGTAATATTTAATTTTTACTGCCAATACCCCCTGAGGCAAATGTGCTATGGAATCGACTAACTTGTCTTTATCAACTTGGAAGACTGATCCGTTAAAAGTAATAAGAAAAAGTTGTTGATGTAAAGTGTCGGCATCTATCGCTATTATCTGATGTCCAGCTAATAGAGTATCATTCACTGCCCATTTTCTTCTATTTTTATCAAGTTGCAGCAAACCATCATTTGATGCTACCCATATTTGTCCAGCATTTTTGGCATGCACAATATCTCTTGCCCAGGAGTTATTAAGAAGTATATTGTTTAAATAGGTTCCATGTGAACTAGCAAGGAATATATCTTCACCTATTCTGTATCTGACTTTAATAGCTTCAACCTGGCTTATGCTTGATTTTAGTTTTTCATCCTTTAGTCCAAACATGTGATTGTTTTGATTGAACCAAAGTGTTCGTTCATTAAAATCGAAATCCAGACTTTGAATATCAGCGCTAATGCCAGTGTTATAGGTTTTTAATGTATGGTTAAATACGTTTAGCTTTCCCAGCATTCCACTTGTTGAAGTAAAATAGATGTAATTTTTATCAGTTACAATCTTTGACAACCTATCATTTGAGAATAAGCCGTACTCCTTGTTCCACACAAGAAAGCTTAGATTAGGAACTCTCAATATCCCTTCTTGTAGTGTAGTAAACCAATAATTTCCATCCCTATCCCGTATACAATCTGAAAATGCAATTTCAGGATAATATAGAGCAGATGAATCCTTTCTTAAATCGTAGCTGATTAATCCCTTATATGTACATATCCATAATTTCCCATCGTCCAATGCTCTTACAGCATTGATTTTTCTATTATAGAGAAGAGAACGTATTTTTTTTGAGCGCAATATTTCCAAAGTATCGCCTGCATACAGATATATGATATTACCATCCTTGGAAAATATCCACAGCGTATCATTATAGACTACCAGATCATGTTTTCTGGGAGATGCTGTATTAAAATATGGATGCTCAAATAAGTGTACACCAGTGTAATTTTGTTTACCAATACCTTCCGGGCTAATAAAAAAGAGTTCACCTTGATTAGATATTCTGGATGCTTTGGCTACAGGGCGATTCTTATCCTGTTTAGAAGTTTTATCTGATTGATAAATAAGTTTCCACTCCTTATTCTTTTCATTATATGAGGAGATTCCATCCAAATGGCTTGCATATATATTACCCTTGGCATCAGAGGTTAGATTGATGATATCAACGAGTCCTGGATTGACTAATTCTTTAAGACTATCTCCTTCTATATAAAATGTTTGAGATTTAAAATTGAAGCAATAAAGGGTGCCAGATGAAGATAATGTTAAACCTGTAATCGAACGAGACTTTTGTAAGTCTGACCGATAAGGAATATATCTGATGCCGTTAAACTTATACAAACCTGCACCGCAGCCGATCCAAATGAAACCATTCTGATCCTGAAGGATACTATAAACTTCATTAGAAGGCAAACTGCTTTCATTATCATATGCAATATACTGGGGGTATTGTGCATATGACCAGAATGTAATAAGTAAAACTGAACAGAGAATTAAAACAGCTCGCAAAAGAAATCTTTTTTTCGTCCGAAAGGCTAAACTTTAAAACGCAAAACAATAAGAAATTAAGGGATTTTCTTAATATGGAAAACATTATACAATAAAAGACTAAGTAAGGTTTCTCTTCAGATTAATAATTTAAACTGGTAAAAATTATCTCTAAAAGAATATATGAGGAATTTAAATAAAAGCTAATCTTATTTTACTATAATTCAAAATTGCTAATTATCAGAATTAGAAATCAAATTAATTTGTATAAGTCAATCTTTCTTTAATTTGGTCAATACTCTTACCAAAGTAATAAATACATTATTATGTGATCTTATTGAGGAAAAAAGAGCATCAGAAAGAGTCTGCAAAAGAACTTATACAGTATTAGCAGTGGGGGAAATTAATAAAATAAAAGTTATTTTACGCGTTATTAACAACCTCTTGATTTTTCTATTTGAAACGTTTTCTGGAATTCTACTAAATGGTTATACCTAAATCTCTTCTTTAATCTATGCATTGAAAGATTCATTTCCCTAGGGCTGTAAATGAATAGCAGGAAAAGGAACATTGCTATATACAAATTGTTGTGAATATAGATACTACTTATTTTATAAAATAAGGTGATTTATTGGGTGAAGATAAAAATAAGGAGATCGAGCATATGTTTGGAATTGATAAGAATAAAGAAAAAAATGGAGAACAGCAGCAGGTAAAGGATCGAAACGAGGTTGAGCAAAAAAAGGAGACGAAAGATAAAGACAATGTAGCAAAAACTGATAAATCCCAGCATACAGATAGTCAGGACAGACCGCTCCAGAAAGTCCGTCCATCGGACAAACCGGAAGCACCAGACACTACAGCTACTCTGCAACCAGTGGCAAATGCCGAACCTGAGGACTGGTTGGGTTCCAATCGAGATCCTGACGTAATGTTGTCAGTACCTAATTTGGGGATTGACCATATCGGATTAAACGTAAAGAACCTGCATGCCCACGTCGATTTGAATGCCAAAGTTCTTGACCTGGTACAGCTTCATGTAGGTGCTGATGTAGGAATTGAAGAAGTAGACCTACAGATCGACAACGTACGTGTACAGGCGATGCTGAAGGTAAAATTGGAGAAGGTAAAAGATATCGTAGGAGATGTTGTTGGTTTACTTGACCACCATCCGGAAATCCTTAGCGACTTAACCGGAGGCCTTGGCAGAGGACTTGAAGGAGCCCTTGCACGTAAGCCAGGCTCAGAAAATCAATTGAGCAGCCAGGAGAAAGACAGACTGAGGAAACTGCTACAACAATCAGAAAAGAAAAAAGAATCTAATAAAAATCCAGAATCCAGCAAAAAAATAGAATCGAGCAATAACCAGGAATCAGACAAGCAACAAGAACAAGAATCTGACGAGCAGAATAATGATACTGAATAATATAAGAATCATTGTATAACGTTTTATCTTTAATTTATCTTATTGCAGTTAACAATTGAAATACTGATCAGCACAGTCTAACTCTAGTCCCTCCTATTTAACGAAGATCCCGGTCTTTCTTTCTTAAAAGCAGGAAGTAGGCGGTAATTAAAGTTAAGTTTAAAAATACAAGTGAATGAACTCTTTGATAAGTTTAAAGTAGAAAGTTAAAAGCCTAAAGTTTTTATACTTTCTACTTTTATACTTTTTTTACTTTCAACTTTTGTTGAGTTGATCTACTAACCTGCATTCATAAGTCAGTTTTTTTCTTTATTTAAAACTTTTATACCTTTTCTTTTACTCAGCTTTATGCTTTTCGCTTTAAACTTTTTTGTATTGATCGACTGACCTGTATTCACATATAGACAGTCCTTTTCTTTAAACTTTAAACTTTCGACTTTCAACTTTTTGCTATTGCTGCAAAAGGAACATTGCTTATTACAATTTGTTGTGAATAGTAAGTACTACCTGTAAAATAAAAAAGGTGATTTATTCTGTGGAGATAAAATAAGGAGATCAGTGTATGTTTGGTATAAGTAAGAATAAAGAGAAAGAAGAAGAGCAGCATCAGGTGAAGGATCAAAATGAGGTCAAACAAGAGAAAGAATCTGCAGAGAAATACAATGGTGAAAAATCTGATAAACCCGAAAAATCAGATGGCCAGCAAAGACCGCATCAGCAAGTGCGTCCTTCAGACAAACCGGAAGCACCAGATACCACAGCCACTCTGCAACCAGTGGCGAATGCCCAACCCGAAGACTGGTTGGGTTCCAATCGCGACCCTGACGTGATGCTTTCTGTACCGAATGTGGGAGTCGACCACATTGGACTGGTCGTGAAAAATGTACATGCACACGTAGATCTGCATGCCAAAGTTCTAGACCTGCTGGAACTACAAATTGGAGCCGATGTAGGTATTGAAGAGGTAAACCTGCAGATAAACAATGTGCGTGTGCAGGCAATGCTTAAAGTGAGGTTGGAAAAGGTTCGGGAAATTGTCGGAGACGTTGTTGGTCTTTTGGATAGAAATCCGGAAATTCTTAGCAACCTTACCGGGGGCCTTGGAAGAGGACTGGAAGGCGCCCTGAATCGCAAGCCTGGTGGTGAAGAAGATCAGTTGAGCGATGAGGAAATGACGGAGTTGAGAAAGCTTCTCCAGGAATCTTCCGATCAGGAGCAGAAAGATGATTCTGAATAGTAACCTATAGCCTTTATTGTAAACACTATTATTTTCAACATGCTAATCCTTTGTGGTTTGATAGTTGTTCGTTATAAGGATTTGAGAAACATCAGAAAGAAAGGATCAGGAAGGAATCAATACTGCTCATCCGCTCTGATTAATAAGGCATCAGATGATTTTGAAAAACATAAATTAAAAAAGTGCGGTCTTACCGCACTTTTTAATAAAATAACTTTAACTGATTAACAAAAAATTAATGATCTTAATATAATCGTCCTTCTAATGATCTCATTGTGGTTGATTGCAACTAATAGTTTTCAGTATATAAGGACAAGCAATTAAATAAATGTATTTGTAACTTAAGTGATATCTATTGGTAAAATTATAAATGGTAGACCCTTTTCATAAAATCTTCTTTGTAAAGAAAAGGCTGCGTAATTATGTAAGTATTTTGAAAAAGTTTTATTATCAGAAAATAATATCTGGCCACCAAAAAAAATACAATTAGAATATTTCTCAAGTATGGTGGAGGCAATTTTCTCAGCTTCCACGGTAACATCTGTTCCTAAAGTTCTTATCGCTCCTCCTTCAAATCCGAATTTGTTTACCAGATGAACGTAGTGTTTTAAATCTGATTTAACTTCTTCATCAAGGTTATGAACGACTTGTTCATTTAGTAGTGTCCGCGTATTTAAAATTCCTATTTCAACAAACACGATATTTTTAAAATGGGCATCAAAAAGCTTTAGTAAATATAAGAGAGAGGATATCCCTAAGCCATTAAAGCCATTTACAAATAGGACAGCAGTCTTATTTGATGACTTTGGAATATATTCAAAACTATAATTTGGGGATTTTATATTTTTAAATATTTTTTTTATTTCTAGTTCAGCTATAGGAACAATTGCATCAAGTTTTCTTAATTTCCTTTCTATCCTATCGTAATGATTTCTTATAGTTAAAGCCAATAAAATAAATATAAAAGTGATCAGTAGAGTAATCCAGCCTCCTTCATGGAATTTAAGAATAATAACCATTATAAGTATAAAGCCACATACAATGAAGCTAGAACCATTTATAAAGAACTTTTTTAACCATTTATCACCTATCTTTCTTTGTTTCCACCAATGTTTAGACATCCCTAACTGAGAAAGAGTGAACGTTATAAATACATTTATGCTGTACAGGATAACAAGAAATTTAACGGATTGATGACTAATAGCCATGATTAAGCCAGACAAAATACCCATAAGGATAATTCCCTTTTGAATTACAAATCTATCGCTAAGCATTGCAAAGCTGGTAGGAAACCATTTGTCTGTAGCCATGTTCGCAAGCACTCTTGGGCCATCAAGAAATCCGGTTTGGGCTGCTACAAATAACAGACAGGATTCTGAAAGAAGTATGACTATGACAAAAGAGGGACCGAATAGTGTCCAGTCTTTGGTAATCTCTCCATATAGTACCGCATTTAAAGTCTTGTTCTGTTCAGGTTCAATATGAAATAATAAATAAGAGATCATTAATCCTAAAACCATAAAAGCAAGGGAAAATGCCATGTAAGCCATAGTTTTCTTTGCTGTTGACGCTTTTGGTTCTCTTAATACTGGCATTCCATTACTCACCGCCTCAATTCCAGTAAAAGTTCCAGCTCCCATAGTGAAAGCTTTTAAGATTAAAAAAATCAAGCCATAGGTACCCAATTGAGATTTGCTGGATTTGAAATCAATTAAAACCTCATCTAAAATATCACCTAAGTTCCCAAAGTGGGAAATCAGTGAATATGTAATTGCGATTACATGTGTGGTTAAAAATAAAAGAAAAATGGGTAGTAAAAGTTTTATCGACTCCTTTATCCCTCTAAGATTTATAAGAATAAAAAAAAATATCATTGCAAAGCTAAAGGGTAATTTTATTTCGGAATATTTTCCGGGGAAAAGGCTGAATATAGCATCTGTGCCACTGGCAATCGATATTGTAATGGTAAGTACATAGTCCAGAATTAAAGCACATCCTGAAACCATCCCTAATTTTGGAGATAATAATTTACCTGCAACAAAATATCCACCTCCTCCTTTGGGAAATAAGTCGATGATTAAATTATAGCCGGAACAAACTATAAAAATAGTAATAGAGCTCATCAGAGCCACAATAAGGCCTAAATGATGGTGCTGGTTTAGTATAATAAATGCCTCAGGAGGGCCATAAGAAGATGATGATAATGAATCAGCTCCAAGACCTACCCAGGCTAAAAATGAAATAAGTGTTGTATGTTGGAAAAAAGAACTGTCGCTGGTGTTTCTCGCACTTCCGATTAATAATTGCTTAAGTTTTTTTAAAAAGGAAATTTTTTCTTGTTCCACCTCAAATGTTTTGAATTCAGGTAGAAACATGATAATAGAGTTAATGTTGAAATTTACCTGAAAAATTTATAAAAAGGTTTTGAATTCCAAAATTATAATCAAAAGTGAACTCTTACCTAAAAAGGTAAATCTTATTGATAATAATTAATGCAATTCTTGATTTAGTAAAAATAGTAAAGGAAAAAATGATTAAGAATAGGATAGTCACTGAACTTTAAAACTACTTCTTTCATTAAAAATGGTACTTTTAAAAGGTATCCATCCTCACCAATAAATTTCAATATATTGCTACATTCACTCTTTGACTTTTACCATATATTTTCTTTACCCTCCAACTGTACCTGTCTTAACTTCTCCTCCCCTTCTGTAACTTGCAATAATAACTCCATTTGAAGTAACCACAATTTCAGTTAAAAAAAACGCTGCAGGAATAGTTCCACATCCAAACAGCTTTTTTCCATTACCAAGAGTCACAGGGAATATTTTAAGCCATAGCTCATCTACCAGATCATTCTTTAATAGCAGTTGAATAAGCTCACTGCTGCCCCACACAATAATAGCTCCTCCATCTGAATCTTTCAGCTTTTTAATATCCAAAAGGCTTGTGAGGAATACTGAGTTCTTCCAGTCTGACTTTTTAATAGTATTACTCAAAACATATTTTTTGACATCATTGATACCTGGCCAATAATCAGCACGCTGTGGCCAATATGCCTCAAATATCTCAAATGTTTTTCTGCCCAGGAGGATATCTGTAGGTTGCATCTGTTTTTTCATGATGTCAGCAGAAACTTCATCATCAAAAGGTGCTGTCCAGCCTCCATATGTGAAATCACCAGAAGTATCTTCCTCCGGACTTCCCGGAGCCTGCATTACTCCATCCAATGTAATGAATGATGAAACAATTATTTTTCTCATATTAATATAATTAATTGCAGAATAACCTTTTTAAATTTGATTTTGTTACATTATAGTTTTGTTAAAAACGATCAATTTAATGCAGTATATTTTGCGAAAATTTTAATGGCTAATAAACAATTGTAATATTAGTTTAGCTAAAAAGAATTTCTATAATGTAAAAAGCCCCTGCATAGATCAACAACCTATACAGAGGCTTTATCAACTAATCAGTTACTAGGATTATTTAATAACTGCAAGTCGCTTTGTTACATGATTTTCTCCTATTTTAAGAGAAACGAAATAATAACCGGCCTTTACATTGCTTACGTCAAAAGCAATAGATTTTTTATTAAATGAATAAGGTACAACAACTTCACTTCCCAGTTCATTGACGATCTTTATTTCAACACCTGACAAATCAACATCTGAAGAGAGCTCTACATAATCATTTGCAGGGTTAGGTGCAAGATCTGTTTCAGGCAGTTCGTCCATATAAGCAACTTTGGATGAACTTGGACAGACAGGAGCTGAAGACCCGTTGCTGAAGTAAAGTGTAAATAATCCGGATACTTCAGACATCACAAAGTTTCCGTTATGACGTCCCACATAATAAGTACCGTCAAGTCTTGGAACATTTGAACCCGATATAGTCACTTTAGGAGCCACAGTATTAAATGTAGCTGTGCTGTACAATTTGAGATCAAGATAATAAGAAGGTATTCCGTTAAAGGTTTCTATTACAAAATTGTATAATCCATTGTTGACAGCATCCCAGTTCACAGCAAAATACTTCATATTGTTCAGGTTCGGTCCTCCACTACCTACAACATCTACTCTGTTGTATTGAGAATAGTAAATGGTAGGAAGAGAAGTTGATAAAGGGGTTCCAAACCTGCAGGCAGTTGCTGAAGAAGAGCCAAGCTCAAAGGTCATTGTCGAACCGATTGCACTGATGTTTGTAATATTCAATCCTGAAGGACTTCCATCCCACCAGTTGGAGTTTGGAAAAGATGTAGCATTAAAGGTTGAATTACTGCTTGCGTCAAACAAATCAGATGCATCTCCACCGTTTACATAGTTTTCAAGATCAAATGCTCCATCAGCCTGCTCAATAGAAATCTGGTAATGACTTTCAGGTGTCATTTGTGGTCTGTAGTTTCTTCCTGAAAGGTCTACATGCCAGATTACTAGTCCTTCATCACGAAGGGCTGCATGTCTGCCTGTTTTTATTCGTGCCTCTATTACAAACAGTTCATCGCTGTTATCCGGATTAGTATAAATATAAGAAGTAAGAGCATTTGAATTTACGGTAACGCTTCCTGTCTGGCCATTAAGTGATAAAGGATTCTCCCAGCCAACGCTCATTCTCAAATAAGCATTTGGGTAAACGGGATTGGTAGCACTTCCCTGATATGCCATCAGGCAGTAATCCCCTAGTCCGTAGGAGTTATAATCTGTATCATAGAAGTCAGGCCAGTTAAATAGCATGTGACCGTTTTCATGACATAGAGTAGCAATTGTTGGAGAGGCATCAATATTGGTAATCTGATATTCTCCAGTGTGAACACCATCTGCGTAAAATTCAACTCCTCCCTTATGTGGCCAAATACCTGTTTTCCATGGAGCATATCCCGTATAAAGGAAATTAACAGCAAGTATTTCTCCGTTATTTGTTGTAAGGGTCGAAAAGTCTAATTGAGAATCTGCCCATGCGAGTACCTCATGAAGTAACTCTTGTACGTTATGATTATTTACATCCATATAATAGCTCTTTGGCTTAGTAGATCTGTAATAGCCAAGAACCTGATTAGTATACACAAGTTTACCACCTGAAATTTCATAAAAATAATCTCTTATAGAGCCATTGTTGCCAAATCCTGTAAAACCATTTTGATTAAAGAGATTCGCCATCGTTGCTGCAGGAATTGTTGCAGGCTCATCAGGAAAGTCAATAAGCAAAGCTAATCCTTTTACATTTCCAGATAACTGGAGAAAATCTCCTGGCTGTACACCTGATGTTCTTAATGAAGAACTCTTCTGTCCATATATGGCGGTACTTTCAGATCTTATCTTTCTGATTGCCTGAATACTGAGTTCTAACCCCTTTACAGTAGGCAGCTTGGAAGCTTTATCTCCGGCATTCCTTCTGGCAACATCTATATCAGTGCCGGTATATATTATACCAGTGCTGATAAGTTTTTGATGATCTTCAGAAAGTAAGGCATAGGTAAACCATCCAGCATTATCTTTAGTCAGGGTATAGCCATCCAGGCTTTCTATACGTTGATAATATTCATCACCCCAGACTTTTACTTGTATTGTTGATCCGTCTGGTTGTTTAAATATAAACTGATCGCCTCTGTAAGGAGCAGCATCAGCAAAATGTACAAATGTCCCAATCAGCAGTATAGAGATGAGACTGCGTATACAGTTAAGATACTTTTTCATAAATTTAAGTTTTTTTGGTTAAATAGATTCAGATAACTCATCTTATATTTAAGCTATCATTGTATGACATGACAAAGCAATAGCTATTTGGACTTATAAAAGTCTTTGCCAGTAGATTACTTTATATTTATGATTGCCTTATTAACCGGTAATAAAACAGATAAACATGAAGAAAAATCTGTATAACTGCTTTATCTTAAGCTAAGATATCAGGTAAAATATTTATGATTGGTAACCAATGTTACACTACTAAAAAAATGTTATCAATTAATTGCTAGATAAACTCCTGAAGGTTATCCTATAATTGCTAGAATTTGTTTTACAGCTATTTACACCTAATTGAAATTAAAAAACTCACACAAGTCTCAACTAAGATTACCATAAAACGTTGAAATTTTAATCAACTAATTTGTTTTTGTGCTAAATGAAATAGAATGAATAGAACTACATTGAATATCAATCATCCCGACAAAGTCAGAGCAGAAGCATTTTTAAACTCATTAAATGAGGAATTGGAAGTGGTCTCTTTTGATTGGAAATCATTGAAACAATCAACAAGGATTGTGGATGCAGCGAAACTAAGCAACAATGACAAGACACTAACCATCACTATAATTTTTACTGAATCTTATGGAGATGCAGACCATATTATCAATGCAAACTTTATAAAAGGTTCTGTCAGATGGGGAAACAATGGCTCATTAATGTATCTCGTTGAATCATCAGATTCTGATAAAGTCAATTCTATACTAAGTATTTTTGCAGGAGAAGAATAACAGACCGTTCATAATAAGGTAACATTTTTAAAATTTCCCTAAACCTTTAATTTCTTTAAAAATGTTAATGAAAGGATTACTGAACTCTGTATGGTAAAGACGAAAAAGAAAGCAATCATATTAGATTTAGATAATACAATCTATCCGGCAAACTCTATTGGAGAAGAAGTATTCAAAAACTTGTTTCTGATAATTGCCGAAAGTGGTGAGTTTAAAGATATCAAACCCATCAAGCAGGAAATATTGAGTAAGCCATTTCAGAAAGTTGCGACTGAGTTTAACTTCAGTGAAGCATTAACCAATAAATGTATAACTTTGCTGAAAGATCTCACCTATGAAAAGGAAATAAAGCCATTTGAAGATTATGTCAAAGTAATGCATATGACTGTTAAAAAATATTTAGTTAATACTGGCTTTACTAAACTTCAACAAAGCAAGGTGAAGCAACTACATATAAAAGAGGACTTTGAAGAGATTCATATTGTTGACCCACAGACCTCATCGAAAACCCAAAAAGACATTTTTAAAGATATACTTCTTCGAAATGATTACCTCCCTGAAAAAGTATTGGTTATAGGAGATGATCCTAATTCAGAAATACAAGCAGCAATAGAGTTAGGAGTCGATGCAGTCATTTATAATAAAATTAACCAGAATCTTGATAGGAATGATCTTACTATCATAACGGATTTTGGAGAGCTTACCAGGTTTATCTAGATACTTTTACATTACCTTATAACCTATTTATTAACGTTCATCATGCGGAACTGTAGTCTGATGAAAATGGAATTTTTATTTCTAAAACTCTGAAGGAATAATATTAAAAATTAAAATATCCAATCAGACACCTTTAATCTGATTCATTACTGCTGGTCTTTATGGAAAGAGAGACGCCAGGCATGGCGTCTCTACTCTCTAATAAAACTTTACTCTTTGATAATCTTTATCATATTTTCTTCGGAGTTAATTATTTTAAGGAAATATATACCTGGAATTAAAGATTCTCCAACTTGAACTTTGCTGCTTGCGATTCCTTGCTCCTTTACATTACCCATAACATCCATAATGGCAAATTCAATTTCTGCTCCAGGACTAATGGTAAACCTATGATGAAAAGGATTAGGATAACAAATTGATTTATTACTATATCCACCTTCTTCCAATGAAGTTATTACATTGTTTACCGTAAAACTTACAGTTTCTGAATTATTACAGTTGTTGGCATCAGTAGCTCTTGCTGTGATGGAATAAGAACCATTAGCTACATTAATCCAGATGAATCTATAAGGTGCTGAGGCATCTTGCCCCAGCAATGTTGTTCCATTCAGAAATTGTACATTGTTAATGTTATTCCCTGTCACTGAAACTTCGATATCAATATCAGCCGGATTGGTTGTAATAACAGAATTATCTGAAGGTAAGGTAAATATGATGGTAGGTTTTGCCTGTACTGTTACAGGTATCGACAGACTGCTGCGGCAACTATTGGCATCCGTATAGCTAACATTATACGTTCCTGACTGAGCTGGTTTAATATCTGTAAATGTTATTTCTCGTAAAGAAGAGGTAAAACCACCAGGCCCAGTCCATGACCAACCAGTAGAGACATCATATGGATGAGGTCCTATTCCAAGACTTCCTCCCTCACATAAAGTAGCTTCACCTTGTGCCTTCCAGGCTGATCCATTTACCGACATATAAGATTCTATAGCAGGCAATGGATTAACATTAACCACAATAGCTGCCCTTGGCCCTTCACATCCATTTAAGGTCTGGGAAACATAATAATATGAAATTCCAGCAACGGCAGTGCTTGGAACAGGAGCAGAAGTACTTGCAGTACCTGCGGTGGCCTCAGTATACCATTTTAAAGCAGTTCCTGTTGCTGTAAGAGCTGTAGAAGGAGAATTCTGACAGTATGTTAGGGATGCAGTTACAACTGGCGCTGGAGTTGTACAGGAACTTGTACAATTTGTATTTGAAAATACTGCACACTCCACAGCAGTCTTAGTGCCGTTTCTTCCGTTAACAACTGTATTTCCCCAGTTGGATAAGCTGGTACAAGCCCAATCATGACACAAATCAAGATATTCTACTCCTCCACCATTTCCCTTTTGTGACCATGCCAGCCATCCTACTCCTCCCGATTGACAAATATCAAGAATTGCTTGTTCGTCAATATCGCATGAGCCATCAGTAGCATGCTGATATCCAAACTCACCGACAATAACAGGAATACCCGAACTTTTGATCGTATTAACTATGGCGATGTTGTCTCCTCCTTTTCTCCATTCACAATACATATGTATGGAAAATAAGAGATTTGCCTTCTGTGTGCTATTGTTGGGCCCACCAAGATAGCCATTATCAACCCTCTGAATATCCTTAGCATAAGTCCTGATATTATAGGCATCGTCAATATCTTGTCCGTATCCAACTGCATCTATAACAATGGTAGTGGTAATACCAGCATCTCTCATTGGCTTGATGGCATTTATTACTGCATCTCTCCATACAGTATTCTTATTGTTAGCCGTTTGCCAGGTCCCCCATTCGTTTGCCAGATTAATCAGGATATGTTTCTTAATATTCACACCATTGAAATTGGTATTATTAAAAAATGATGCTTTTCCCGCCCAGAAATCACCCATCGCCTTTAAGCGTGCTGGATCTGTGCTACCTGTAACATCATGTAACTCTACCATTGGAATGATCTTATTTTTTATACAGTTCACAACAGTCGTTTGCCATGCATTATCCGAAGTATTTGTTTGTACCACAATGCGAAGACAATTGGACCTGGTATTGTTCTTAAGTGCGCCTATACTAGCATTTACATCATTGACGTACCATGCAAGAGGGACATTCATCCCCTTCATAATAAAGTTATTTCCACAAGCATCTATAAGATTGCCATTAACATTATTAGTTGTAAACCCCTGGGCCATTGAGAGCATTGGCACAAAAATCAGAAAAAAAGTTTTTAGTAGTTTTTTCATAAGTTTATTCATGTTTGATTAATGCTTTTCCTATAGATTGTCCCAACCTTAATAATATTTAATACCTATCACTGCATGTAAAGAATGCAGATGTTCAATAATCATTGATTATATTTCGAATTCAAATCGAGGTATTTAAATAGTGTAAAGATTCATCCATTTCACTTTTTCTTTTGTACAAGGAAGTTTATAAAAAGTCACACCGGAATTAAAAAATTAATTAAAATAAAAAATCATGATTTATTCTGACAATGATTGCAACTGCAAGAAGATGAATAAGATACAATCCATTCTCTATTAGCCGAATGTATAAACACATTTTATTAAATGAAGTTAGAGACCATACTTTCTGGAGTAAGTAGCAATTTTAACAAGCTTAGACTCGGCATTTAAAAAAAATAAGAATTTAGCCTTTTAAAATAGGATTTTACAATAAGGTTTATTAGTTAATTCAATGCTTGTGTTCATGCTTCGTTAAGGAAGATAATTGTAACACCTTTCCATCTTGCCACGAATCGGCTCCGGGCAAAATTTTATGATTAGGTATATCAGCTCTGTTCTTTCTTTTTTCTTCTGTCGAAATTTTAAAATTTTTATCTCTTTTTGCTAGAAGTGAATCTTCAAGCTGTCCATCTTTGGTAAATCCCATCATAAGTTGAGGCGACCCATAAGGCAATTCTTTATCCTGATCTGTATGCCAGGTATGCCAGGTCTTTCCATAAGTAGATATAAGCTTTTCCATTAACTCATGCTCTGCCAATTCGGGTATTCCTGGTGCTATCAGTGTTCCGGATTTTACTTCATGATTATGACTATGCCAGAGTTTCTTTTCATCTTCCGGTAAGCTTTTAAAAAGTTTCTCAGAAATGATATACTCTACCCCCATGATATGAGCATCTTTTACATTTCCATCATATATGATACATTGAGTAACATCTTCATTAAGAACAGTACAGAAATGGTGCGCTTCCATCTGTCCTTTCATATTTCCGTTGTAGAAGTGAAATCCATCCAAATAAAGATTAATAGCATTAATCGGAGCCTTATTTTGCATTACCTCAGCTCCGGTTTCCAATACATCTTTTTTTGATGAATCCTCAGCACCAGGCTCTTTAACATATGGCTCCGTATTTTTGCCTCCGCAACCTGATAAGAGCCCTAGAGCTATAATGGAGAAATGCATTAAAATTTTAACCATATCTTTTAATTAGACGAGCATAACATCCAATATCTTGCTTTGTTTAATACTCTTTCTTCTTAATTCGGATCTATATTTATATTTAATTCAGCTTAAAATCAGGAATACTTAGAACGGGTTGGGTTATTTTTCATTTACCCTCCTCTTAAACAATAAAGCCTCATTAAAATAATATGAATTAAATTCTCCTAATTAACTTCTCTATTTGACAAATTATATTGATTCATTTTTAAGCTACTCAAATTAAAATCAATTCAAAAAATTATTGAAGTAGTTAAAAGCTCCATGTGAAATAAATCTTAATCAACAAATTATTGCTATACCTTACGCTAAAGCTTCTCTAAATACAAATACAATACTCATTCTAAACTACTTTACAAATAGATTTTATCTATCGCAATATAAATAAATATAATTTCACACTATTGAAACTTTCCAATAAGTTTGTACCGTATTATTTACCAGGTAAAAATTTATTTATTATGAAGAAAATGCTTTTAGTAGCCGGTTTGGTCGCACTCTTTTCAGCATGTAATGATGGTAAGAAGGAAGTAAACAATGAAGGTACCGAAAAAGGTGGATGTCCTTTTCATTTTGGTAGTAAGGGAAAATCCGGTGGCCTCAGCGTTGGTAACAATGGCAAAACCAATAAGGACTGGTGGCCTAACCAATTGGATTTAAGTGTACTTAGACAACACTCCTCTAAATCTGACCCAATGGGTAAAGATTTTAATTATAAACAAGCATTCAACAGCCTGGATTATGAAGCATTAAAGAACGATATCCGTGAAGTATTAACGACATCGCAGGATTGGTGGCCAGCAGATTATGGAAATTATGGACCTTTATTTATTAGGATGGCATGGCACAGTGCTGGTACTTACCGCACAGGTGATGGTCGTGGAGGAACCCGTGAAGGACAACAAAGATTTGCTCCGTTGAACAGCTGGCCTGATAATGCTAACCTTGATAAAGCAAGAAGATTATTATGGCCAATCAAACAGAAGTACGGTAATAAGATTTCGTGGGCAGACTTAATGATCCTTACTGGAAATGTCTCTTTAGAATCAATGGGATTTAAGACAATTGGCTTTGGTGGCGGAAGAGAAGATGTATGGGAACCTGCAAGCAATGTATATTGGGGTGCTGAAGAAAAGATGCTGGATGATAAGCGTTATAGCGATGGACGTAAGCTGGAAAAACCTTTGGCAGCCGTGCAAATGGGACTTATCTATGTAAACCCCGAAGGTCCTAACGGAAACCCTGATCCAATAGCTGCTGCAAAAGATATTCGTGAGACTTTCGGACGAATGGGAATGAACGACGAGGAAACTGTTGCGCTAATAGCAGGTGGACATACTCTTGGCAAAACACATGGTGCAGCAAGCGGCTCTAATTTAGGTCCCGAGCCTGAAGCAGCAGATATAGAAGAACAAGGTCTTGGATGGAAAAGTAAACACGGTACAGGAAAAGGAAAAGACGCTATTACCTCCGGACTGGAAGTAACATGGACTACCACTCCTACCAAATGGAGTCATGGATTTTTTAAAAGCTTATTTGAGAATGAATGGGAGTTAACTAAAAGTCCAGGTGGTGCACACCAGTGGGTCGCTAAAGATCCGAAAGTAATGGTTCCGGATGCTTTTGATAAGGATAAAAAGCATAAACCTACGATGCTTACAACAGACCTTTCATTACGCTTTGATTCGATTTATGGAAAGATTTCCAAGAACTTCCTGGATCACCCTGATCAGTTTGATGCGGCATTTGCACGTGCATGGTTTAAATTAACACATCGTGACATGGGACCTAAAATAACGTACCTTGGGCCCGAAATTCCTAAGGATGAATTTTTATGGCAAGATCCAATTCCGACTCTTAATCACAAAGTAGTGAATGATAAAGATATAGCAGAACTAAAAGCTACCATCCTGAAATCAGGCCTTACAACAGAAGAATTGGTTTCAACAGCATGGGCATCTGCTTCTACTTATCGTCATTCTGACAGAAAAGGTGGTGCTAATGGTGCTCGTATTTGCCTTGCTCCTCAAAGAAACTGGGAAGTTAATAATCCTGAGCAATTGAACAAGGTCTTAACCAAACTTGAGGAAATTCAAAGGAACTTTAACGCAAAATCAGGAGATAAAAAAGTTTCTATTGCTGATCTTATTGTATTAGGAGGTTCTGCAGCAGTGGAAGATGCGGCTAGGAAAGCTGGATATTCTGTTAAAGTTCCATTTACACCTGGTCGTATGGATGCTACTCAGGAGCAAACAGATCCAGCATCAATAGCAGTACTGGAGCCAATGGCAGACGGATTCCGCAATTATTACAAAACAAAATATACTTTATCAACAGAAGAACTATTAGTTGATAAAGCACAATTGCTTACGCTGACAGCTCCTGAAATGACTGTACTGGTCGGTGGTATGCGTGCATTGAATGCCAACTACAACCATTCTAAGCATGGGATATTTACCTCTAATCCGGGAGTATTAACAAATGACTTCTTTGTGAATCTGTTAGATATGAACAATGAGTGGAAAGCCACTTCAGATACAAAAGAAGAATTTGAAGTACGTGACAGAGCATCTGGAAAAGTAAAATGGACAGCAACCCGTGCAGATTTGATCTTTGGCTCAAACTCTGAATTAAGAGCTTTGGCTGAAGTATATGGAAGTTCTGATGCCAAAGAAAAGTTTGTAAAAGACTTCGTAACAGCATGGACTAAAGTAATGAATCTGGATCGTTTCGATGTAAAATAAACATTGAGTTTTTGTCAGAAAATTTTCAATCAATTCCAAATAGTTAGAACAAAAGCCTGTGCTAATTGTATAGGCTTTTGTTGTTTATTTTAAAATTGATATTCACAATTGGCTACCCTTGTTGAATTTTATTATTGTTTACAAAATCCTTGTATCACCACTAGTGCTTTTTTTAAAACTAAGGGTATATAATTATTTTTTAATAATAATCACCTTGTAAAAGGAATCCACATATAGCAATTTCTAACTTAGGTCAAGAAAATACAAGACTGTACCATTAGATAAATAAATTTCGCAAACCGCTGCCTTACCACTTTTACTTTGAAAAGCTACAATAATTTTCATCTAATTCTCACAAACAATTCTTTAATAAAAACCTTTTAAAGGCGGGCTTTTAGATCTATCTTTCAGCCATTTAAACATTTAAAGGGTAAAGTAGAATGAATAAATATGTATCATTTTTATACCACAATCACTTGAATGATGTTATTGAGTTATGTTTAAAGAGATTAAAGGAAGGGAATCATTTTATAAGTTTCTCTATTTTTCCAATTTTTACTGAATCAAAAGAATTACTTAAAAATGAGGTTGAGTATTTCCTCAATGCATTAATGAAAAATCAGGGAATCGATGAAATAAGAATGCTGATTTCCGAAATGCAATTAGGTAATCGATCTTTTAAGCCAGACCTTACGGATATTCAATCAATTTTATACAACCGGAAATTCATATTGTTAGATTTCTTGAATAACTACACAAAAGATGCTGAGGAACTGATAAGATTAGTGAAAGATATAGAGAAATCGTTCCATGATCAGGAAATGTACGCTGTTGCAAGCATGGAAGAGTTTCGTAAAAAAGCACTGGATAAATTTAAACTTTTATTTGATAACACAGAATCTCTGGCACACCTAGCTCATTGCGAACTTGATTATATCAAAGGTACGATTAAATGTTCTAAGGAATTTTACGAAATATTCGGAATAGCACATCAAACAAAACTTTCTTTTGACCTCCTTAAACATATGACCATTTATGAAAATGGTTTTGATCCCTTCTCTGAAACACTTACACAGAAATTTACAGATGGTAAACCAAATTTTCACGAGTTTAAGGTGAGGAGGAACGATCAAGAGATTCGTACAATTTATTCCGAAGATTTCCCTTTGGAAGATAATGAAGGAAAAATAATTGGTTTAAGAAGAGTAGTTCAGGATGTTACTCAATTAAGAAATTTAGAAAGTGAAATAGGAAAAGAAGAAAGCTTACTTAAAAGAATATTTGAAAACTTACCAATACTTATAGGAATATATGATGTTGATGAGAATAGGCTTGTATATGCAAACTATGCTACCAGAGAACTATTTGAGTTTGCTTCCGAATATATATATGAATCAAAATTTACAACTGTAATCGAAAATATTCTTACTCATGAAGATAAAGGAAAATTGCATAACAGCATTTTAGAATACCCAGACACAAATGAAGACAGTTATCCAGCATTGGAATATAAAGTTATTCTTCCTAATAACAGAAATATCTGGTTTTATTTTAAAGCAATTGTATTTAAAAGAGAAAACGAACATGTAAAAGAGGTTTTGATATCTGCTGTAGATATTACTTCTTTAAAGGAAACGGAAGAGAAATTAAAACTTAATGAGGAGAAATTAATCTTGGCACAAAAGATTGCCAAGGTTGGGAGTTATGATTGGAATATAGAAAAAGGAACTTCAATTATTTCAGAGGATTTAGTTGAAATTTATGGTCTACCTTCAGGAACAAAATCTTTTCATTACCCGGAATTCATAAAAATAGTAAGGTCAGATTTTCAACCTAAAATGAATGAAAATATGAACCAGATTATAAATGGTACAATGGATTTCCTCGAAGATGAAATAGTAATTGTGATGCCCAACAAAAGTGAAAAGGACGTTTTAAGTAAATCCCATATTTATCGTAACAGTTTAGGTCATCCATATCGTGTTATAGGTACCATAATGGATATTACCAGTATAAAAGAAAATGAAAGAAAAATAGAGAAGAAAAATAAAGAACTTCAACAGGCTTATGTAAACCTTGAAAGTATTCAGAATAAATTGGAAGAAAATAATATAGAACTGGAGCGCCGTGTAGCTAATCGAACTCAGGAGTTAAAAAATATCAATGAGCGATATGAGGTTTTTATTAAACAAAGTTCTATTGGATTATGCCGTTTTGAATTTAAAGATATAACTTTTATTGACACAACTTTATCTATTCAGGAGCAGGTTGAATTAATCAGCAAGCACATCCATATAGCGGAGGTTAATGATTGTCTGGTAAACATTCTTGGAGTAGAAAATCAACAAAAATTAATTGGACATCGACTAAGAGAATTTGTTGAAATTTCAGATCAGCATTTAAATTTGAAAATTCAAAAGGCAATTCAATCTGACTATAAAATTCGTGAAATTGAAGCACTAGGGAAACATACAAAAGAAAAACCTGTGTATTTGCACATGAAAATAGAGGGTGTAGTCGAGAATGGAAAATTAATAAGAGCATGGGGAATTATTACAGACATATCAGCCAGAAAATATTCAGAAATTGCATTAAGAGAAAGTGAACATCGTTATAAAACACTTTCGGAAGCAATACCTGGATTCACCTGGACAGCTCTTCCTGATGGGAAAAATGATTATATTAATAAAAGATGGTTTGATTATACAGGTGCTTCATATGAAAAAAGCAGAGATTGGAAGTGGTTAGAATTTATTCACCCTGATGAAGTTGAAATCACTTTAACAAGATGGAAAAACTGTCTGGAATCAGGAGATATATATGAGAATGAATATAGGATAAGACGTTTTGACGGAATATACAGATGGTATCAGGTAAGGGCAATACCTATAAAAAACAACAATGATAAAATCACTAAATGGATTGGAATTCAAACAGACATTGATGATAAGAAAAGGAGTGAAGAAAAATTAAAACAACAAAATGAAGACCTCGATAATTTTATTTATATGGTTTCTCATGATTTGAAAGCCCCTGTTTCTAATATTGAGGGATTGGTAAGCGTTATGCATGGCTTACTTGACGAAAAAAATATTAATAAAGAAGGTATTACTGATATTCTTAAGATGATTGAATCGTCGATTGGTAAATTCAGAAATAATCTCTTTGAACTTATTGAGATTGCTAAATCGCAAAAGACAAGTACTGAAAATAGTGAAGACATCTATTTGGCAAACATTTTAAAAGAGGTAAAAGCTATGCTTGAAGAACCAATTAAAAAATATAATGCAATTATTAAAGAAGACTTCAGTGAAATTCCAACTATCAAATTTGCAAAGAAAAATCTTCAAAGCATACTTCATAATCTTATAAGCAATGCCATAAAATATCATTCACCAAATAGAATTCCAGAGATATTTATTAATACCAGACTTGAGGAAAATTATATTGTTTTATCAGTTAAAGACAATGGGCTTGGTTTGGAAAAAGAACAAGCAGATAAAATTTTTTCTGAATTTAAAAGATTACATAAAGACGTAGAAGGATCAGGAGTTGGGCTATATCTTGTAAAACGAATTATTACCAATAGTGGTGGAAAAATTGAAGTTGAAAGTGAAAATGGAAAAGGATCAGTTTTTAAAGTATATTTTAAGAGTAACAATCAAAAAGCCTGAGCTCTGATTTGACTAAAGATTTCCTTCATTTTAGCTTTAACCTCCAAATTGTGATTAAGTGGTTTGGGATTCCGCCATATTGGTTTTTCTTTCTTTATCAATATAAGTAAGTATAGAAAAATTTACTATTCCGTATTTTTTTACAATAATAATTATATGGAATTTTATCCCTCCAATTGTAGTAAGTTTTTATTTAATAAAACCAAGATAAACAAAAAGCCTTAGCTGGTTATTTGAATTCTAAATAAAAACAATGAATACTTATTTTGCCCTTATTTTTTATAGGTTATCTTAATCTACTGGTGAGCAACAGTTTGTCTACTCTTTACTAACAATATACTTTAGCCAGAGTACTGCATTCTCCAATTGCCTCACTTCTTTCAAATGAAGGTGTTGTGATATATTTTTCTGTTGATAATCACCTAACTCAAAAGTAGTTGGCACATCGGGAGATGCGTCAGCAACAGGAACGATTAAAATACTTAATTCATCAATTAATCCTTCATTTAACAGCGAACCGTTGATATGCCCACCTCCTTCCAGCATCAACGTTTTGATATTAAAATGATCACCAAGTTGTTGTAAAACCAGCTCGAAGTCCATTTCGTTTTTACCAGCAAAGATGTAGAAAATCTTTTTTTCCTGGAGAAAATTAAGATATTCATCACTTACTTGTTCTGTAAGCACTTCAATAATATGATCTCCTCCTGTTTCATTGGAGTGCCATATTAATTTTCCTTTACCATCTACAGCGATAGCAAATCTTTTTGCTTCTTTGTTTCCTATAAATGGTTTTCTCTCGATCTGAGTTTGAGGTTTTGATAATACAGGTTTCTCACCGTATGAAAAATGCCTTTCCATTGTAACCCTTCCAACCATCCAAGCCTGGCTGGCAAAGCTTTGATGACATCTTTCATAAATATCTGTATAGCTATTGGTCAGGTCTTTATCTCCCCAGTTATCAGAAATGATCTTGCCATTGACAGTAGACATCATATGACAGATTACATGAGGTTTTTTCATAGTTGGATTATATTTAAACTTTATTTTTAGGATTTTGAATGATACTGTTCATTGGTGACCTTTTCCATCCAGTCTACAACCTTACCATTCAGGCTCTCCTGAATTGCAATATGTGTCATTGCTGTAGAAGATGTAGCCCCATGCCAATGTTTTTCTCCGGGGGGAAACCATACAATATCACCAGGATGGATCTCTTCGACCTTTCCACCTTCCCTCTGCGCCCAGCCGCATCCTGATGTTACTATCAAGGTCTGTCCTAGAGGATGAGTATGCCAAGCTGTTCGAGCACCTGGTTCAAAAGTGACGCTTGAACCCACAACCCGTGCTGGATCACTTGCCTGAAAAAGAGGATCGATTCGTACTGTACCGATAAACCAGTCAGCCGGACCTATACCTGAAGGTTGTGACCCTATTCTTATAATTTCCATATAATGTTTATACATATTTTTTTAAAGAAGCCATATCAATAACAAAACGATATCTGACGTCACCTTTCAGCAAACGTTCATAGGCTTCATTGATCTGCTGAATGTTGATCATTTCTATATCCGAAACAATATTATGTTTGCCACAAAAATCAAGCATCTCTTGTGTTTCAGCAATACCACCGATCATTGATCCTGCGAAAGTTCTTCTGTATGGTATGAGACTGAATGCTGCAACCGGAAGCGGATGCTCAGGAGCACCTACTAACACTAGTGTCCCGTCCGCACGTAACTGACTTAAATAAGCATTGACATCATGCTGTGCAGAAACAGCATCCAGAACAAAGTGTAATTTACCGGCATAGCGTAACATCTCGTTTTTATCCTTCGAAAGCACAACATCATCTGCACCCAGGCGTTTTGCATCTTCTACTTTAGAGACTGAAGTTGTATATACAACCACCTCTGCCCCCATAGCTTTTGAGAGTTTAACTGCCATATGTCCCAAACCGCCAAGGCCAACAATTCCCACTTTCTTGCCTGGGCCTACATTCCAATGTTTCAGAGGAGAATAGGTAGTGACTCCTGCACATAAGAGCGGTGCCGCTGCTGCCAGATCAAGATTCTCAGGTACCCGCAAAACATAGGCTTCATCTACAACAATATTTTCGGAATAGCCGCCATAGGTCTGCATGCCCAAATGCCTGTCAGGTGAATTGTAAGTTGCGGTATTTCCTTCTTCACAATATTGTTCCAGATCTTCTTTGCAATACTGACACTCTCTGCAGCTATCAACCATACAACCTACAGCTGCGTGGTCGCCAACTTTAAACTTTGAAACATGCGTTCCTACATTTACCACTTTCCCAATGATTTCATGTCCAGGAACACAAGGGTAAATTGTACCGTGCCATTCATTACGTGCAGTATGAAGATCGGAATGGCAAACACCACAATAAAGTATTTCAATTTCCACATCGTGAGGTGTGGGAATTCTTCGGTTTATTTTGATTTGTTGTAAAGTTTTATCAGGTGCTTCAGTACCAAATGCCCTGACTTCTTTTGCTTGGATGGCAATGACGCCTTCAGCTGTTGCTTTAAGTGTTTCCATATTTATAATATTTTCATTTTTAGAGAAATACAAACAACATTTATTTACCGCTTGGAATTGGGTTTGTACGAAACAATAAAATCAGATAATAAAGGTAATGTTATGATTATATCATTATACTCCTTGTTTCAATAATAATAAAATTTCAGTATGAAAATAATTTATTGATAAACTTAATTCTAAGACTTGATTAGGGTAAATTATCATCATAGGTATTAAATGTGATGATTCAATATTAAACAGATATCATTCCCTGCAACTGTTTACAGTATTCCTCCTATCTCTCTAAGGATTGTTGAAACACTATACTTTAGTCATATTGTTGAAAAAAAATTAAAGGTTGTGCTAAACAATAGCTTTACCTCACAACCTATTTTTTGACTGAATTTTTCTGGACATTCCTAAGTAAAAAATGTTTTTATGGAATTGTCCCTACAAAATGAGCTTATTATCTGAATCTGACAACAGTTCCGGACAAATGGAGTTACTACTACACTCTATACTGTTTAGATATGAAAAAGATCCCTTCAGGTATCCTTATTATATTGGTTTTTATTTTGTTCCCTTATGAAAATATTTTAATAGCAGGAGTCAATCCTATTGAGGGAAATCATAAAAGTTGGCTTAGACGGAATAAGACAAGGAAAATATCCAATTTAAGATTTTCATTGGATAGTATTAAAACTGCTTATCCACAGCCTTTCCTAACCCTTCACCTGGGTGCGTCATATACAATAAATACAGGAAATGTTCAGGTTAATTCCGGTCAAATTCCTGGTACAAAGATAAATGTTCATGAAGATCTTGGATTCCCTAAACACCCTATTTTACTAAGAGCAAACGTCATTTTTAGCTTTGGAAATTTCCATTGGATATCATTTGACACCTACAATGTTAATAGAAGGGGAACTGAAATCTTTGATAAAGATATTAAGTATGGAGATACAACATTCCTTGCTGGAAATCAGGTTAGATCTCAGCTAAAGCTAAATTATCTGAATTTATCCTATATCAATTTTTTCTATGATAATGGAAGATCCAGAGCTGCTTTTCTTCTAGGAATTACAGCCACAATCTATTCACTTAGACTCTCCAATAGAACTTTTCCTGATTTCAATGAAAAGCATAATGTATTTGTACCCCTTCCTACTATTGGGTTCAATGCCTCCACATACCTAAATAAAAGATTACTTGTATTAGCAGTAATAAAATATTCCGGATGGTGGTCCAAAAACTATAACTGTAATGTGCTTAATATTAATCCTTACTTTGAATATTATCTGTACAAAAATTTTGGAATAGGAATGAGATATAATTATGGCTTTACAAGCTTTAAAAAGCTCCCGGAAAAAAAATTCAATGGAAGCATTTTGAATAATTTCAATGCTATATCAGTGGTTCTTGTTTACAGATTCCTCAAAAAAGGTGATAAAAAAACTATGCAATAAGAATTGTTGATAATTACTGTTCATCGTTTATAATTTAAATCTGACTCTATTTGAATGGATTCTCATCTGCAGATGGTCCGTATATCGATGGAACAGGAATACCATTCATTCTCATATAAACTGTCAGCTGACCTCGGTGATGGATCCAGTGATTGATTGCTTCTGATATTGATTCTTCCAGCTTCTGAGATATCAGGACTTTTCCCTGAGTTTTCAATGTAAAAGTCCTGGAGAGGTCCTCATCCTTGATATTGTGTAATGATGTTTTAGCTTTATAAATATTGTCTTCGAAGTAAGAAACCATCTCAGTTGTTGATTTTGGACTAAGCCTTGTAAATGTGGCAAGGTCAATTTCTCCATTCTCGATCATAGCCGCTATCCAAAGTGGAATTTGAGCAACAAGCGTTGTCAGATATCCAAGTTCCATGGAAGTTGGATGTGGTTTATATCCATATAGATTTTCGGGGACACGTTCAAGACAATTTCTGGTAGATGGTACTTCCTTGTCAAGTTCCCTGAGGATAGAACTCGTCATAATAGTTGATCCCATAGTAATTATATTAATTAATGAAATGAATTATAAACTCCTTTTTAAATCAAATAAATAAAAAAGACAGTTCACTGGAGATTGGCTTTTTGTTTATAACCTTTACCTGCTAATGGTGTTTTTTTTAAATAGAAAAACACCTGAAAAAAAAAGTTTTCTTAAATTATCACAATTTTATATCTTAGGTATTAAATCAAAACCAATACTTTTTTAATTGTAATTACTTTCAACGACTATATAAAATCTATAAATAACAGCTTGACAATGATGATATCCAGGAAGCATATAGCAAACTGGTAAAATTTGTAATGAAACTGAATTCTTCTTTTTCAAGCGATTTATCCCACGTGTATTCTTTTGGAATTGTCTTTCAAGGTTACATGGATTATACCTACTTCTATTTCTAAATGACTTTTTAATGAAAAGAAAACTTCGCTTTGGATTGGAATTAAACCATTCTAAGAAGAGGTTGTAGATTTGGTTGTTGGCCAGAACATTGAGGTTCAGGATAAGTATTGGCAAATATAAAAATCAACCAAATGGAATAAAGACAGAACCCAGACCTCAATATTCTGTAGTTGAAGCAATACTAGTCGAAAATCCGAACTTTAATGATTTAGGTAAACTAACTCAGCTTCTTAAAAGTCTTTGATTAAAGTCACAGATGAATAATTACTCAAATACAAGAAAGATAAATTCAGATAAGAAATAGTTGTATTCTTTTCAATAGTTAGTGTATTATATCAGGATCATTTCTCTGCCAATTAATAAAAAAGGATATGCAGAGACATATCCTTTTTTTATTAATTATTCTACATTTAGAATGAAAATACAATGAATAAATTACATTCCTACAATCCCACCTAATCCAGCAGCTATTCCCGAAATTACCAACATTGCGAATAACCACCATCCTGCTTCCGCTGCTAGTTTTCTAGTGTCTTCTGCTTTTTCTAAAGCGTATTCACTTGCTTCTCTGGTTTTACGTGTAATTAAGCCCTCAGCTTCATCCATTCTTTGAACGGTTTCAGATTTCACCTCATCGAATTTGCGCACTACAGATTCAATTTCTGATTTATTTAGTGTTCCACTTGCAGTTAAAATTCCGACCAAGGTGTTAGTATCCATTTGATTCAGCTTCATCTTTAATACCTTTGGAGCTAATTTAGGATTTTGAACCATAAACATGAATTCCTTTTTCAAAAGATTATAATCCAATTCTGGACGATCTATTCTTCTAAACAAATTCTGGAATCTGCCTTCCAATTTTCCCATGTATTCATCTTTCTTAGAACCAAGTGCCTCCTTAGCCTTCTCTTTAACCTGCTCCTTAGTCTCCTCAAATCTGGAACTTACGATTTCTTTAATTTTAGATGAACGCAATATGGAATTTAAGGCATCTTCCAATTTATCTGCTACATTCAAAGCTTCAGATCGAGTTACCCCTTTCTGATCTGCAACGGCCGTCGCAATGTCATTCTTATCAAATAACTTTCCCTCACTTCTTATCTTTGCAATATCTACTTCGTGACTGAATATCTCATCAATTTCCGCCCTTACAATTTCAGGGTTGGTGTCAGATGGATTTCTATCCATTACATAATGCTCCACCTCATCTTTAATTTTGGGCAAATATTCTTCTTTTAATTTAGGAATATATTCTTCCTTAACTTTTGGTACTACCTCTTCCTTAACATACTCAGAAGCTTTAGCTCCAAGGCCTCCTGCCTGTCTGGAAACACCTGAAAGACCCAAACTTGCGAGTACGCTTTCAAAGGTTTTGTCTAAACTTGATACATCTGTCCTGCTAAATGCAGGTTCCTTTTCTGCAACTTTAATAAATAGTTCCTTGACGTATGGAGAGACACTTCCCTTTTGTTCTATTTTTATTTCATTTAACAAATCAGCAAGTTCGCTTCTGAATTGATGGGTATCAAACCTTGGTCTGATTTTTTCAATGACATTATCAAACTTCGTATTCAGCTGGGGATCTTCCATTAACTGATAGACTTCATCTCTGATTTTATCAACCATATTTCTATCTCTTTCCTCCTGAGTTTCACGACTTGAGAATATTGAACCTGCTCCGGAAATCCCAGACCTGATAGCTCCGATTGCTGCTCCCCAAACTCCACTGATTATTGAACCAAGAGCTCTTGATTCCAGATAAATCATTGTCATACTGAATACTGCCCAAATTACAAGGCCTAAAGTAAAGCCAATCACATTACTTTCTATCAATGATAATTTTACAGCTAACATACAAGCGAGAAATAGTGATATGGCTCCTGTAACCATAGTCCATCCTCCTGCCAGAGACATAAATTTGGATGCCACATTGTTAGTCCCTTTTTTTTCTTCTTCTGGTTCATCTTCTCTAAATCCTTCTTGTTTATTTGAATCTGTATTTCGCAGATACCTTTCTGTTTTATGTTTGATATTACCAATTGATGTGATTCCTAATGCTACTGATAAATTAGTCAGTATAAACTGAAAACCCAGAGCCATTAACACACCTGAAATAATAGTTACAAGAAAGTTGGGATTAGTTATCATTTCCGAATCCAATAAAGATGAATTTGGTCCCAGATCAGATTGGCCATATGTATTTATTGCAAGGACTATTCCAGCCAAAAGTGAAATTAATCCTATCATTGTCTTCTTCATATGAGTGTATAATTTTGTCTACTTCAAAAACTGTTGTGAATTTAATATCGTTCGAAAATTTATTGAACAAGAGATGACAATTAATTTGTTTTCTAATAGTAAGATAATTTAGAATTTTAAATCAGAGTAATATTATTGTTTGTCTGTTATCCCAATGAATGATAAATAAATTGAAGAATCTGAATTGAAGTATATCATTAAATAATAGATATGCGTTTTTGATCCATTTTTGGATTTACACAAAGAAAAATTCAAGCACTTGAGAAGTGCAAGAATTGAGAGAATAAAGGCTGGGAAGAATCACTTCTGAAAAATGATTAAAGAAAGAATTAAATTTATTAATGTTTATTGAATGTTCTTGATAAATATTGACAGAATATATTTATCGCACATTCTGCAAAGTATTTTTGTACTTCATCTCTAGCCATTAAATCATATTCAATCTTTTCTTGATATACTTCTGATAATTTTTCATTCGTAATATATGAAATAGAAACAAATGCGATGGGTTTACCCGAATCATTATTTTCATCAGGTCCTACATAACCTGTTACAGCAATGGAAAAATCACTCATAAATAGTTTGATAACTCCAAAAGCCAATTCTCTTGCTACCTTATCTGAGACGCTATTAAATTTACTTGCATGAATTGGCTCTACTCCCAGATGTTTTACTTTTTGTCCGATATTGTATGTTGTTATACCTCCCTGGTAAAAGTCAAGAGCCATAGGAACGGAAGCAAATAAAGCTTGTATATTTCCCCCGGTTACACTTTCTGCAACTGATAATGTCTTGTCATTGGAAACCAAAATATCCCTGATTTTCTCAAGATCTTCATATACAGAGCTCATAAACATTTTTCATTTAAAATATATTTATATCTATAACAAACTGGTAAAGCATTATAGTAAAAGGTTGATATCTGATATTTTAACACTTTTATTTTTGCCTTAGTTTTTTAATAAATAAGCAAGCCTAATAATGCAATCATTTAAAAACTATCAATCAGATATTTAGTCAAAAAATGAAGAGCTTTACTTTAACCCGAACTAAAAAACTAATGGGGCAAAACCTTCGGAAACGAAGTATGGTATGGCTTTGTTTTAATCTGAAAAGGTTATTGAAATATATATAGTGAAACATATGGCAAACGATAAAAAATATGCATTGATTACCGGAGGAACCAGTGGTATAGGACTTGAATTAGCAAAGTTATTTGCTCAGGAAGGTTTCAACCTTGTCCTTGTCGCCAGAGACTTTTCGGATCTCCAGGCAATTTCAGCAGAATTTAAGCATCAATTTAACATTGATGTAACCACAATTGAAAAAGATTTATCAAAAAAAGAAGCACCTTTTGAAGTTTGCGAAGAAATAAGATCTAAAAATATCCAGATTGATATACTTGTAAATAATGCTGGACAAGGCGCTTATGGTAAATTTTCTGAAACAGATGTGAATCGGGAATTGGAAATCATTCAATTAAATATTGCAGCATATGTTGTGCTGACAAAGTACTTTTTGAAAGATATGCTTTCACGAAATGAAGGAAGGATATTAAATGTCGCCTCAATCGCCGGGAAAATGCCAGGGCCATGGCAATCCGTATACCACGGCACGAAAGCTTTTGTTGTTTCTTGGACTGAAGCAATACTACAAGAGATTAAAGATACTAATATTACTATTACTACTCTTCTTCCGGGAGCTACAGCAACTGATTTTTTCCATAAAGCGGACATGGAAGAATCAACATTGGTTCAGAAAGGTGATTTAGCTGATCCTGCAGAGGTAGCTAAAGATGGATACAAAGCTTTGATGGCAGGAGAACATAAAATAGTTTCTGGGTGGAAAAATAAAGCCCAGGTAGTTATGAGTAACATCCTTCCTGATAAAGCTGTTCTGGAAATGTCAGAAAAACAAAACAAACCTGCATAATAAATAAGGCTTGTGAAATGAAATATATTGTCCTGAAAAGTCAACAACTGTTGAAGGACAATATATTTCATGGCTGAAAACTATTAAAACCATAATACTAATATTTTTATATTGTCCTGAAAATTCCCTAAAAAAGAAACTATATAAATTTCGTGTTAATAAATGAACTATTTGATTTAGCATTTATAGTTCAGTTTTAATAATCTTTTTTTGCTCTTTCCTTTTTTACTTTAACAGCTTGTTTTCCTAAAGCTGATTTAGTCTTTGCAGGGAGGTGTTTTAAGGTTTGCTTTTCTTTAGCTGATTTTGCTGCTTTCTTTAAATTTTTCTTTGCTGCTGGGCTTTGTTTAGGAGATGTCATAAATCAGTCTTTTAAAGAAACCTTCCGATACCGACTATTGTTCCTTAACAAGCCTTAGTGTGGCATCAATATATTATCAATTTTATTAAAAACTATGACGAACGTTTTTTTTATACGAATTGTATAAACGTAATCATAACTCAATTAATAATGAAATTAACTCCATCAGAAGTTCCTCTTACAGAACCTCAGGTTAAAAAAGGACTGCACTTGATTGTGCAGGATGGTCTCATGGCAGAGGCTATGGCAACCTTAACCGGTGGCGCGTTTCTGGTATCATATGCTTTAAAGTTGGGAGCATCAAATTTTCAGATTGGATTGCTGGCATCGATGCCTACTTTAACGAATCTTTTTCAGTTACTTGCAATCTACCTAATTTACCTCATCGGCAACCGGAGAGTATTGTCGGTAACTACCTCTTTATTTGCAAGACTTCCATTAATACTGATAAGCCTTATACCATTTCTGTTTTCGCCATCTACAGGATTACCCCTCCTTATACTGTTTCTTTCCTTTCATTATATTCTAGGAGCAATTAGCGGATGCAGCTGGAATTCATGGATGAAAGATCTTGTGCCGGAAGATCAGCTTGGAACCTATTTCTCAAACAGAAGCAGACTTATTCAAATGCTGAATGTAGGGTTGAGTTTGGTTTGTGCATTCTTTCTGGATTTTATAAAATCCAGATTTCCTCAGTGGGAAATGAACACTTATTCAATAATGTTTTTCTTAGGAGGTTTAGCAGGATTGTATGGGGTATATGTTGTATCGAAGGTTCCTGAACCTAAGCTGGCCGCTATAAAATCAAATGTATTTAGTCTGTTTAAAACTCCATTTAAAGAGAAAAACTTTAGAAACCTTCTAATATTTAACTCTTTCTGGGCTTTTGCCGTGAACCTTGCAGCTCCTTTCTTCAGTGTATACCTTCTGAAAATGCTGAATTTACCATTGTCGTACGTAATAGGCTTTACTATTCTAAGCCAGGCAACAAATATTCTATTTATCAGAGTTTGGGGAAAATATTCTGATAAATACAGCAATAAAACAATTCTCAGGATTTGCGGGCCTATTTATCTTTGCTGCATACTGGCATTTACATTCACAACTATGCCTCATTCACACAGCCTTACATTGCCATTGCTTGTTCTGATTTATATGTTTAACGGAATTTCAATCGCAGGAATTAACCTTTCTTTAACAAACATAGGAATGAAACTTGCCCCTAAAGAGGGAGAAGCAACAGCTTTCCTGACAATAAGAGGTTTAACAAATGCATTCTTTGCGGGAATTGCTCCTATTATTGGTGGTTACTTTGTAGACTTCTTTTCAAAGAGGGAATTGTCGTTCAACTTTGAATGGAAAGCACCAGATGGAAATTTCATCTTACATACTTTAAATATTCAGACCTGGGACTTCTTCTTTGTATTTGCATTCATATTGGGGATAGTTGCATTATATCGACTTTCCTATGTAAAAGAAAAGGGAGAAGTACATCAAAAGGTAGTCATAAACGAAATATCCTCAAGCTTCAGAAAAGAGCTAAAAAGCAATGCGATGTTTCAGGGAATCAAAAGCATGTTTTACATACCATTTTCCATTTTTACAATACTTAAAAGAAAGAGAAAAATATATAAATATAAGGTAAGTAAAAAAGCAGACAGGACAGCAGCAAAATTGGTATCTTATTCTGAAAAACCTAAAAAAAATCACACCAAAGAAAGAAAATTAATCAAAGCATAACTGATTAATTCACTTGTCAGGTTTGTACCAACTTGGTAAGATTAAACTCCTGGGATGGTTCTATTAATTGCTTTACTGCTGATAGGATCACTTCGGGAGTTATTTCTTTTGGTTTATTAATAAATGATTTTTGATAAGCATAGTTGATGATAGTATTTTTGCTTAGCATGTCTGCCGGAACATCAAAGGGTAAAACAACATGTGGAACACACCAAGGTGCATGCTGAGGATTGGTTAGTGCATAGAGAACAACAACCGGAGTCTGAGTCGCTGCTGCAATATGAACTGTCCCTGTATTATTTGATACTACAACCTTAGCTTTTTTTATTAAAGCTATAAATCCGCTCAAATCCAATTCACCAGCAAGATTAATCACTTTGTTATCAGTATTTCTTTCGATCTCTTCTGCTAATTTCCTTTCTTCTTTATTACCCGTTACCACAACAGGTATTCCTAATCTATCAACCAATAAATTTGCTGCTTCAGAAAACTTATCAAGGGGAAACATTCTCTTTTCTTCACTGGCTCCCGGATGAATAACTATATAATTTCCCTGTTTAATTCCCTTTCCTTTCAACAGTTCTGTGATGTCGCTATCATAATCTGAAGGAAGGCAAATATTTAACTCCTTATTAGCAATGTAACATCCTGCATATCCTACCAAATCCAGTTGTCTTATGACTTCATGTTTTATTTCTGTCAGAGGTTCTTCTTCAGGAACCCATTCAGAAATAAGGTGATAAGGATTTTCGCGACAATAACCTAATACTTTGGGAATTTCAGCCAAATGACAAAGCATGGCTGCTGGCAGAGGGTTTTGACTATAAACTGTAAAGATTATTGCTCCATCAAAATTTTCTCTTTTTAAAAGTTCAATCATTTCAAAAGTCTTGGAGGAAGAAAATGTACCGTTATTTTTTACCCATGGTGTATCGAAAACAATAACTTTGTCAATGGTAGGAATAAATTGAGCAACAGCTTTTCCTGCTGAGGAAGTAAGCAAAGTAATCTTTCTTTCCGGAAAACTATCTTTTAATGCCCGAAGTGCAGGGGTTGTCATCAATACGTCGCCCATATTATCCAGTCGAATGCACAGAATATTCCTGAGATCCTTCCATTCTTTGAAAATTACCATATTGATTCAGTTTACATGTTAGTCTAATTTATACTGCCTTCGTAGAGGGATTTGAATCTTTGATTTTATTTATAATATTCGTAGTTGACTTATCTTCAACAAAACTTATAACTTTCACCTCTCCTCCAAACTGATTGACCAGACTGGCTTCAGGGATAATTTTGGTTTTATAATCTCCCCCTTTGACAAAAACATCTGGTTTTATTTCTTCAATTATTTTAGAAGGGGAATCTTCTTCAAATGGAATTATAAAGTCAATGCTTGCTAGCCCTGATAATACACTGATTCTGTCGTCGAGACTATTTATAGGACGGTCATTTCCTTTAAGTCTTTTAATACTTTCATCACTATTGAGTCCCACAATTAATATATCTCCAAAGCTTTTGGCTTTATTCAAAAGATCTATATGTCCTTTATGCAGAATATCAAAACAACCATTGGCAAAGACAATTTTTTTACCGCTTGCTTTCAGTATTTTTATCTTACCAGCAAGACTTAAAAGCGAGCTTACATATTTTGGGTTTTCACTAAAATAAATTATTAATTCTTCTGCGCTACAGCTACAGGTTCCTTCTTTCTGAACAACAATTGAAGCAGCAGCAGAGGCGATTTCAAGAGCTATCTTTGCATCATCCTTGCAGCAAAATGAAAGTGCCATAGCGCTTATAAAAGTGTCTCCTGCGCCTATTGCATTTTTGTTTTCACCAGGAATGGCTTTTATCCATAAAGGTTCTTTACCATTTTCAAATAATATTGAACCATCTGCATCCATTGTAGATATGACTGCCTGAGAACCTGTAACTTCAAGCAGACTTTGTCCTTTGGCAGACACTTGTTTAATTCTGCTTCTGTTGGTTATTTTTGGAAGATTTAACAGATTAAGGGTCTCTTCATAATTTGGCTTTACAGCTTTGGGGTGAATAGATTTAAACCTCCTAAGATCCTTTGAATCAACAATAAAAATCTTTTCATTATTTGATTTTAATTCCTGCAGGTGCTGTATCACTTCCCCTGTCAATATTCCATATCCATAGTCAGAGAGAATAACAGCATCAACAGAAGGATAAACTTTATTAATTCTTTCAGCCAGTGAAGATTCATTTTCTGAGGAAATAGCATCTGTATTACCTTCATCAATTCTTAATAGGATTGAAGATGATGCAGTTACTCTTCGTTTAGAAATAGTGCTTCTATTCTTATCCTGAAGAATATAGTCAGTATTGACATTATTACTTTTTAATATGTCTATAAGCACTTTACCGTCATTGTCATTCCCAAGGACAGTAAGAAAAATTACCATTGCTCCCAATGCTGCACAATTGATTGCTGTGTTTGCAGCACCTCCGCATTCGTGGATTTGTTCCTCCACATTAATAATCGGAACTGGAGCTTCCCTGCTAAGCCTTTCGGAATTTCCTTTTATATAAGTATCAAGAATGGCATCTCCAATGATCAATATTTTCTTTCCCTCAAAACTCCGAATCAAGTCACAATATTGATTATTCATAGCTTAAGTTTTCTATTTAAATCAACTATACTTTCTAACGCATCTTTCAGATTATCAGCAACGAAGTCTGGCCTTCTATATGGACCTAACAACCATTCAGTTTCATTTCCATTGTTTATGAGTACCGTTTTGCATCCTGCCCTGCTCCCTGCCTCAACATCATTAAGTATGTCGCCTACCATCCAGGAATGTGACAAATTGATATTATGGTCTGCTGCTGCTGTTAAGATCATGCCTTCTTTAGGCTTCCTGCAACTACAATCTCTTCTGTATTCCGGATATGCGCTGCCAGGATGATGAGGACAATAATAATAGCCATCTAGCCGAATTGAAAACCGGTTTAAATAGGTAAATAAATAATCCCCTACATTTTTAACTTCTTCTTCTTTACAATATCCCAGGCCAACTCCCGACTGATTGGTAACCACTATAACTTTAAAACCCATGTCCTGTAGCTCTTTAAGTCCCTTAAAAGCATTTTCAAAAACAACAATTTTTTTAACATCAACATTGTAGGGAATGTCTTTTATGAGTGTCCCGTCTTTGTCAAGAAATATTGCCCTTTCCATATTATTTTATATTTAAGGCCATGATGTTTCGCGCATTGGTATAACCATTACTTCAGGAATAACAGATCCTTCAGGCTGCATTAAAACATGTCTTACAGTAAATGCAACATTCTTGGGATCTTGCAGCAGATTGGGATCCACATCTGGAAAACGTTCCAGAATAAACGGAGTCTGCATTCCTCCTGCAACAATAGCTGTGACTTTAAGATTGTCTTTTCTGGCTTCCACATGCAGCGCATGACTGAATCCCAAAAGCCCCCATTTGCTTGCGTGATAAGCAGATGCATTTGCCCAGGTTCTTTTGGCAGCTGTAGAAACGATATTTACAATATGCCCCTTGCCATTTTTAAGTAAATGAGGATAAGAAGCCTTGGCAACATTAAAAGGTCCTGAAAGATTTACCTTAATCACTCTATTCCATTCATCATAAGTAAGTTCGTCTACCGATTTGGTATAATCTACACCGGCATTATTAATGACAACATCAAGTTTCCCATGATCTCTTATAATTGCGGCGATTACATCCTCTACATTATCCTGATCTCCTACATCCATTTTATAGTCACATGCTCTACCTCCAAGGCTATTGATTTCATTTACGATATTTTTAAGATTATCCTGATTTATATCTACAGGTATGATGGTTGCCCCATCTGTGGCTAACATTCTTCCTATTGCAGCTCCCAACCCCTGACCTCCGCCTGTTACAAGAATTACTTTATCCTTAAGCATAGTTTTAAATTTGATTTATCTTTTTCTCTTTTAATATTTTAGATTTTCCTATGTTACCCAAAAATTCATTGATAGAATTTTGAATTTTACCAAATCGTGTGACTGGAAATCCAAGTACTTCTTCATATATTTCAGATACCATTTTACCAACCCGTTCCCAGGTAAATAAAGTATTGACTCTTCTTACAGAATTGATACAAAATCTTCTCATTAATCCCTTATCTATAGAGAGATCATACAACCTTTTGGCCAGAAGCTCAGGATCATTAGGAGGAACAAGAAATCCTGTTTCCCCGTGTTTTACACTGAATTTGATTCCACCCACATTAGAACCTATTACAGGAGTGCCGCAAGCCATAGATTCCAAAGGTGTAATGCCAAATGGCTCATACCATGGTGTTGTCACAAATACGTCAGCAGCATTATAATAATGTTTTAAGACTCCTCTTTCCTTTCTTCCTGTAAATAATACTTTTGAATCAATCTTTTCATTTCTTGCTAGATCCATAAGCCTTGCTATTTCAGGAGTTTTAGAAGGATCTGGTTCGTCCGATTCTCCTCCTACAATAAGAAGCTTTACACGACCATCCTTAATTTTAAGAAGTTCCTTCACACCGAGCACTACATTATCAATACCTTTCCTTTTGACTAGTCTTCCTAACTGTAGTATTACAAATTCTGAAGGATCTATCCCAAGCTTTAATTTTGACCTGTATTTGTCCATCGGAAAGAATTCCGTTTTATCAAAACCACAAGGTATAACACGAACTTTACCTGGATCTGCCATATAATGAATGATCAGATCTTCCATATCCTGAGGACATTCTGCAATGATCATATCGGCTTCTTTGGCAACCTGCTCTTCAATTATGAAGCGCTCATCCGGAAACCCATCATCTTTGCCTTGATATAATCTTCTTATTCTGCCAAGAGCATGAAATGTTATGATATAAGGAATTGAAAGAATTTTTTTGATTATTGCTGCAACATATCCTGACATCCAGAAATGAGCATGAATCAATTCATAGTTTATTTTATTCGAATCAATGAAGTGAATCATTCCGGAAGCAAATTCATCCATAAACACAAAAATATTCTCTTTAGGAAGAACTTCCTTAGGACCCGCTTTTATGTGCACAACCCGAACACCCGGTTCCAGCATGATCTCTTGATTTATACTGGGATTATCCCACCTGGTAAAAATATCAATCTCAAAGCCGAACTGAGCAAGTTTAGATGCAAGCATTGAAACATATACGTTTTGTCCTCCACTATCTACCCCACCTATTAATGCAAGAGGAGAAGCATGTTCACTTATAAATGCTACTTTCCTTTTCATAATCTTAAACCTCAACCTCCTCCCTGCTCTTTAACACTGCGTTAAACGTTTCAAGCCAGTCATTCTTAAATCTTTCTATACTGAATTTAGATAAAGCTATTGACTTTGCTCCATCACCAAGCTGTTTTGCTTTCTGAGGATCATCCAATAAACTTTTCATTTTAGAGATAAGAAAATCCACATCTGTATGGATATACCCTGATTTATCATTTACAATTGTAATTGGCATTTCAGTGCACGCTAGTCCAACGACTGGTATTCCTACCATCATCGCTTCACAAACAGAAAGACCAAGACTTGTATACCTGATTGGATTAAAAAAGAACCTATATTGAGAAATGAATGAAGCTACTTCAGTATTATTAATTTCACCCAATCCACCGACTTCATGAGATCCCATTCCTATTATATCTATTGGTATTTCATTTCTGACTTTATGAAATATATCCAGACCCAACCTCCGTCCTCTTTTAGCAATTCCGTTAATGACGACTATACCTTTATTAAGCTCACCGCTGTAAGTCACATTCGCTGGTACAAGTACCCCATGCTCAATAACTTTGGAAGGTGTCCTGTTATTGTCCCACATAAGATTGTTATAGTGTGTTACATGTACCAGCAGCATTTGTGGGTCATCCACTACATGTCTGGTATCAGTAGGGACTTCTCTGGGAGGATCGTGCTCAAGATAAATTTTAGGCAAAGCTCTCTGTTCTGGAGTCAGAATATCATATTGATCCTGCAGGTAGCTCTTTTTGGATTGAAATAAAATTATGTCAAAATCCATTTCTTTTATTTTTTCAACAGGGACATCATGAACATTGCTCCCCCATGGAAATGATGTTGTTTTTCCTCCATATCCTTCTTCCCCTCCTGGTTTTACAGGGAGATAAAATTCTGCATTTGACTGCGTAAGATAATACAGATAACTTCCATGAATATGCCATGTAAATACCCTTACAGGCTTACCTTTATCTATTGCCATACTTTTATTATTTAATCTATCTCACATTCCAACATAACTGACTTACTATGACATAAGAATATCTTCTGTTTTCTTTAATACATATTTAAAATTTCTTGCTTCATGAGGTAAAATAATATGATGAATTCTTTTATTCAGAGGAGCCCATCTGTGCGGATCAGAATTAAGAAATATTACAAGACTTTTGGTTTTTGTTACAGATGCAAGATGTGAAACCCCTGTATCATTTGAGAAAAGCATTTTTGCATTTCGGATTAATGATGTTAGAACCCCCAGACAAGTTTTCTCTACTAGGTCTACAGGCTTATAATTCATAAGGCCTTTCACTTCCCTGACTATTTTCTTCTCTTCTTTCGTACCTGTCAAAACAATCTTATATCCCTTTTTTGAAATCATATCTCCTATGTTTGCAAAGTATTCAGGATTCCATCTCCTTGTGGTATCTCTTGACCCTGGATGAAGCACTACATAATCTCCTGGATTCAACCTATATTTTGCAACCAGATTATCAAACAAAATATTTTCATCCTCTTTAAGAGGAAATTCTAACATCTTGCCATCAGGCTTAACTCCTAAATATCTCATTAAAGAAAGATGCCTTTCTATCTCTGACAAGCCTTCAGGATATTCCATATACAAATCCTTATCTGGACAAAAATCTCCGGATTTAAAATACCCTGCTGTACTCTTTGCACCGAATAACTCTACCATCGGATTTACAATTGATCCATTACCTTGCATCTGAATGATTAAATCAAATCTTGCTGCAAGTACGTGTTCTGCAAACTTTATAAATTCAACAGGTTTATATTCCTGTTCTGGTAGTCCAGGAAAGCCTGGGAATTTTATAAATCCGGAAAAGTACATTGGATATCTGTCAACAAAAGCTTTTGCCCATGGCAGGCCTATCAATATGATTTCTGAATCTGGAAGACACTTCTTTAAGGCCCTTATTGCTGGAATTGCACATAACATATCTCCCAGCTGTAGTGCTCTGAATATTGCTATTTTCTTTGGATTCAATCCCCTCAAATCTTTCATCCTTATAATCCTCTCTATTGATTTAATAGAATTTCATGGACATTTGTTATTTTCCGGATTAATAAGGTGGGGTTAAAACAAACGTAGTAAATTAGATATAAACTTTCTGATCTGGTTAAACCCTTAAAAACATAGAATTATCTTAATAATTTCATTGCTGCATTATAAACCTCTTCGACTGAAATTGATTCAATAAATGAATGTTGGTGCTGGCAATTTTCACTATGTGGTTCGAATGGATATGGATCAACAGGAGCAATCCCACAAACGCAGCATTTTATTTCCCAACCTATTACCGGCCTATGTTTTTCTCTTGTGAGAGGAGCCCAGTTGATAAGGTTAGGCGCCCAATATAAACCAACAGTTTTAGCCTGTGCAGCAATGGCTACATGAAGTGCTCCTGTATCAATAGATATAACCAGAGAAGATAAATTATAAAAAGCAGCAAGTCCACCTATTGAAAAAAGACCAGAAGAATCAAAGATAACATTCCCGGACATCTTAACTATCTCTTCGTTGTATGTTCTGTCTTCTTCAGAGCCAGTCAGAACGACAACAAATCCGGATTTAACAAGTAATCTGCTCAATGCGGAGAACTTTTCTTTTGTCCACATCCTTCTTATATCTTTGCCACAGGTATGAATGGCGATAAACCTACCATTGATGCTATTGCTCTCAATATATTTGTGAACCTCAGAATAATCTTTATGAAACAAATGGATCTTAGGAGGCTCAAGAAGTTGCTGAGCTCCTGTAAGAGAAACTACTTCCAGATATCTGATAAGTTCTGATTGGTAGTAATAAAAGTTAAGACTGTTGTCTGGCTGCTCAGATTCTTCACAACTAAGTCCTATAGTATACTTTGCATTTAATCTTTTTAAAAAAGGTATTGCAGCATTTCCTTTCCCTTGAAAACTAATGGCCAGGTCAAAATTTTCATTTTGAACAGATTTAAAGAATAACTCTGTTTCATCAGGATTTTCCGTTACCCCAGGTTCTTCCCTTAAGCCATTCATTACAGGAATGACTATTACACGGTTTATGCAAGTTCTCCTTAAACCGTTGTTATCTGTTTCCTCCAAAAAAAATTTATGCCATTCCTTCCCAAATAAAATAATTTCAGCATTTGGAAAGAAATGGTTTAAAGACTGAATTGCTGTAAGCGTTACAATAAAATCACCAAGAGCATTTGCTCTCAGAACACCTATTTTTTTTACTTCAGTTTTGTCAATTCCTACAGCTGTATTATTGTACTTCACTTAACTTTCTATTATTTAACCTTTTCTTTAATCAATTTTTCTTTCTGATAAATACCTACCAGTTCGGCTTCTTCAATTACATGTCCCTTCGATAACTTAAGAACAGTTTCTTTATTAGATTCCGGAGCAAGAGGCAAAACAATGTCCAGTGCATAAAGTTTAAAGACATATCTGTGCTTATTTTCAGGAGGACAAGGACCTTCATATCCAAAAGTATTCCCATTACATAAGCCTTCAATCGAACCAGGACTCACCGCTCCTTCTTCAAATCCATTTGAAGTACCTGGTATATTAAAGACAAGCCAATGTACCCATGGCGTTTCACCAAGTGTATCAGCATCTACAACAGTTAATACAAGGCTATAGGTTTTAGATGGTATATCAATAAATTGCAATGGTGGACTGATATTCGGCCCCTCACATGTATATTTCTTTGGAATAGTTTCTCCATTTTTGAATACTGAACTGATAAGTTTCATAATTCTTCATTTTTATAGTAGCTATAATATTATAAAAAGAAAACATCGTGAGAAATGCATATGTTATGAATCAAAAGGATGTACCTGAAGATGTGTCAGATCATTGAATTTTTCAAAGCAAAAAAATGGAGAACGATATTTTACTACATATAAACCCATATTACTGTGATTAAAAAGATTCATATCAATGAGATCAAGCTCAATTAAAGTGGCTAAGAGAATTCTCATAACTCTTCCATGAATGCAGATAAGTATATATTCATCTGTTACATCATGGATTAAATGTTGCAAAAAGGGCCTGATACGGTCACGCACATCAATCGGGCTTTCTCCATCCGGCAGTTTTGCATCCATATTCCCTTCGTTCCATTTTTGAGTCAATTTCTTATAAAGACCTTCAGGCTCAATACTTGATTTAACGCCATCATATATACCATAACTGATTTCATTCAATTCAATATATGCTTCATGAGAAATACCCCATTTAATAAATAGATCAACAGACTGAATACTTCTTTTGAGTATTGAAGTATATATCTTTGTAAACGGAATACTTTTATAGAATTCATAAAAATTTTGAGATTGTAAAAGACCTTTTTCATTCAGCCCAAGGTCAACTCCAGAGCCCTGAAGAATATGGCAGGCATTGTAATCTGTTTCTCCATGTCTTACAATGTACAAAGTCTTTTCTTTCATTTTATCAACCTTAATCTCATTTCTATCCCTCCCAGATCATTCAGGTTTACAATATAATCTCTCCATCTGTTAATATCTGTCCAATTATAAAAAAAAGAAGAATAACAGAATGAGTTTTTTTAATAAATGAGGGATTTTTGTTCTTCATATCCAGCAAATAAAAATTTAACAAAATTTAAAGCTCCTTTGTTTAAAAGAAGGTATATATAAACCTTCTCTCCACCATTTCATCTATTAAGGTAAAAATTCAGTGAAGCTTATTTAATAGTGAATATTTACACTTCATTAATTACAATACCTGCATTAAAAGAAAATTAGAAAATCATATAAACATTCAAAAAAAACAATTTAAAAACGGGAGGTGTTTTTTTTAGAGAATCATTAAAATATTATAATGACAAAAAAACTTAAAAACCTGGAAGATCTTTTTGAATATGAACTCAAAGATCTTTATAGTGCAGAAAGACAATTGATTCAGGCATTACCTAAAATGGCCAAAGAAGCCCATAATGCTACATTAAAGGAAGCTTTTGAATCTCATCTTGAGGAAACTAAAGGACAAAAAGAAAGATTAGACAGGGTTTTCGCGTTGCTAAACATAAAACATGGCAATACGAAATGCCTTGCTATGGAAGGGTTAATTGAAGAAGGAAAAGACCTTATTGACGAAAATGCCACGCCTGAGGTAAAAGATGCGGGACTGATTGCTGCCGCTCAAAAAATAGAGCATTATGAAATTTCAGGATATGGAACTGTAGTTCATTATGCTGAGAAGTTAGGACATAAAGAAATACATCAATTGCTTTCCGAAACATTGAATGAAGAAAAGAAAGCAGACACAAAGCTTAATGATCTGGCTAAGAAATCAGTCAATCAGAAAGCAATGGCATAATATGTAATGCTATTCTAAATAAAAAATGACCTTGAAGTTAATTCAAGGTCATTTTTTTGATATGAACTTCAGATTTAAAAAAGTTCATTTATATTTCTTAGATAAGGTGATATAATTAAAACATAAATTTTTATGTCAGATACAAATAAAAAGCTGGGATTGGCAATGGTAGGACTGGGAAAATACAGTACCGGTCAGTTAATACCTGCCATCATCCAAAGTGAATCATTCAGTCTGAAAGGTATTGTTACAGGTTCTGAAGATAAAGCGCAGGAGTATTCCACTAAATATGATATACCAGAAAAAAACATCTATAATTATGAGAACTTTGATTTGATAAAAGACAATCCGGATATAGATATTGTGTACATAGCATTGCCAAATTCAATGCATGAAGAATATGTAATAAGGGCAGCTTTAGCTGGCAAGCATGTTATAACTGAAAAGCCTATGGCCACTTCAGTAAAACAATGTGAAAGAATGATCAATGCTTGTAAAAACGCAAATGTGGAATTATTTGTAGGATACAGGCTGCATTTTGAACCTCACCACCTGGAGGCTATGAAGTTAGGCCAGACTAAAGCAAAAGGAAAGTTAAAGAAAATAATAGGAAGCTTTGGATTTAAGATTGAAGACAATGGTCAATGGAGACTTAAAAAGGATCTTGCGGGGGGCGGTTCACTTGTAGATGTAGGAATTTACGTAATACAGGCTGCAAGATATGTTGTCGGACAAAATCCAATAGCAGTCAAAAATGTAAAAATAGAAAATAAAATTTTTGACAGGCCCAGCGAAGTGGATGGTGATGTAACCTGGGAAATGGAATTTCCTGATGGTGTAATTGCCTTTTGCAGTTCGAGCTACACCAAAGAGTCGGACAAATTGTTTATAGAAGCAGAAAAAGGCTGGATTGAAATAAGTCCTGCATATTACTACTATGGTCTGAAAGGTGCCACAGAACAAGGCACTCTTAAAATGAAAAGGATCAACCAGCAAAAAGCCCAGATGGAAGGTATTGCTGACACAATAATTAACGGTATTCATAATAGAGCTTCCGGCATAGACGGGCTTATCGATATTCAGATAATTGAGGCCATTTATAAATCGGCTAAAACAGGAGAAAGGGTAACTTTAGAAAAAAGACAGGAAAATATTCATGCCTGAAAAAAGTTGATAATATACTAACAAAAAAGGAGACATTGATGTCTCCTTTTTCTGTTATTCAACATTTATTTTTAGGCATTTCAAGGTAAAGAAAACTATACATTTCAAATGCCTGATTTTTCTATATTTTTAAGAACATCTGAATCCTTTATGCTATTTAAGAAGATATCTGCCAAATCTCTATTATAGAAAAGACCTAAAATAGTCCGATCATTTCCTTGAAGGTATACTCCCCAACTTTCTATTTCTTCACCTTCAACTTCGGAACTTGGATCTCCAATAGCTTTATCTATAAATATTTCTCCTTTTTTACGTGCTACTCCACTTTCAGAAACGACATTTTCCCCGCTTGCTCCTGCTTTTGAACTTCCTTTTTTAGATTCCATACCTTAGTTATTTCATAAATAATATTAATCAATAGTAAAACAAACTTGATTTTGAAAAGAGTTCTTTTGTGACAATCAATACTTTATATCTTAAGATACTCCGGTGCATTAATTCCTCTGTCATGAACTGTAGTTTCAAGTTCCTGATGATAAGCACCACTGGGGATCACTCCACAACCTCCATATTTCTTCATTACTCTTAATTGAGCAAGCACGTCTTCTCCACAATGGTTTACAGGAAGGTCCCTCCAGAAAGAAAAACCTCCTACATCTCTTAATTTTTCAGTATCATACATAACACAGCCTCCTACCCAGGCGATTTTGTAAGGAACAGGAAATTCAGAATGAAACCTTTTATGTCTTTGAACATGTAATATATTGGCAGCATTATGCAATCGATATCTTAGCCATTCCTTTGTTCCTGGCTCTACAGTTTCGGGTTTAACTTTTTCCTCCCATAATTCCATCGCTTGTTCATGAGATCTTTCATCATTCAGATATGATAGTCCTATAACAGCATTTCCGGTAAAGCCACATTGTTCCTTCATCAAAACATCCTTTAAATTCTTAATGACAAATGATTCCAGGATAAGATCATCGTCTAAATAAAGGCAATATTTACTTTCTGTCTGATCAAGCAAAAACTGCCTTTGATGAGCCAGACCTCTGGTAGGAAGATTCTTGAGAATAGTCACAAAAGTACCGCGAGATCGATGTAAATTAATTACTGTCTGAAGAGATACACTATTCTCATTACAATTATCTTTTGACTGATCTGAAATAATAATTTTATATCCTTTTTCTGTTTGAAAATAAAGGCTCGTCAAAAGAACAGCAAGTGCTTCTGGTCTATGATAAGTGGGAATCAGGATAGTAATAAGGTTCATGTATTTTTTTATAGTACAGTTTTAACCACGAGTATAATCAAAGGTTTTAAGGGCATGAGCAATGGTAGAAATATATTCCGGAAAACATTATTTAATATACTCGGAATGACTTTTGCCTGATTCTATTGACATTTTTAAAACTTCTACAAGATGGAAAGATCGTTGGTGTGCCAGCTGCGATACTTGTTCTTTACAACTGAAACCATTCATGACTATAAGTGTATCATCTTCAATCTTTCTTACCACTGGAAGCAAAATACGTTCTCCGGCTGCAACTGATATTTTGTAATTCTTTTCTTCAAAACCAAAACTCCCTGCCATGCCACAACATCCGGCATCAAGCACATTACAATCAAGTCCTATTTTTTTTAAAACTGATAGTTCATCTTTCATCTTTATAATCGCTTTATGATGGCAATGACCATGTATAATTGCTTTTCTTTTTAACTGAGGAAAGCTATAGTCTTTAACTCTATTTTCTAAAAACTCACTAAAGATCAAAGTATTCTTGCTAACCCTGTTTGCATCATCATTATTAGGAAAGAGGTTAAGGAGTTCATCCCTGAAAACACTTACACAACTAGGTTCCAGACCAACAATATTAACCCCTTTCCTCACATCGTCCTTTACATAATCCAATACCTCCAGAAGCCATTTCTGAGCAGTTTCAAGCATTCCGAAGTCATACAGAGGTCTGCCACAGCAAAGAGGTTGTAAAAACACTTTTACCTGAAATCCCAGGTACTCCAGCACTTCCGTTGCCGCAATTGCAATATGAGGATGAAAATAATTATTGAAGGTATCTGCCCAGAGAATCACAATAGGTTTTCCTTCATTTACAATTTTCCTTTTAAAAAACCATTTTTTAAAACTTTCATCTGCAAAATCCGGCATCTGACGTTCCTTCGCTATGCCGGTAATTTTTTTGATGATACTTCCGGTTAAAGATGAATTTTTAATTGTATTGGAAAGTCCCGGAAATAGCATTGCTAATCTTGAAAACTGAGCAATTCTTCCAAATAAATAAGCGCTGAGTGGCCTTAGTTTTCCTTTATAATAATGGGCTAAAAACTCTGCTTTATAAGTGGCCATATCTACCCTTACAGGACAATCACCTTTACAGCCTTTACATGCAAGACATAAATCAAGCGCTTCTTTTACTGATTCATCCTTCCACCCTTTCTTTACGACTTCTCCACGAAGCATTTCAAAAAGCTTATGTGCCCGACCTCTCGTAGAATGCTGCTCTTCCATAGTGACCATATAGCTTGGGCACATAGTTCCTTTATCATGTTTTCTACATTCTCCTACGCCTACGCACCGAAGGGCAGCTCTGGCAAAACTCCCCTTGTCTTCAGGAAACTTAAAATAGGTCTTGGGCTCTTTAGGATTATAGGAAACCCCAAGTCGCAGATTCGATATAATAGGATAAGGATCGATTACTTTACCAGGATTCATCAATCCTTTCGGATCCCATATGGACTTAAACTCTCTGAATGCTTCTATAAGCTCATTGCCAAACATTTTTGACAAAAGCTCTGCTTTAGATTGACCATCACCATGTTCACCGGAAAATGACCCATTATATTTGATTACAAGATCTGATGCTTCATCCAGGAATTTTCTATAAAGCATAATTCCATCAGCGGTTTCCAGATCAAAATTGATGCGGCAATGTAAAAGTCCTTGTCCAAAGTGACCATATAAAGCAGAATAGTAGTTATACTTATCCAACAGCTTTGAAAAGTCACTAAGGTAGTCACCAAATTTCTCAGGATGAACGGCAGTATCTTCCCAACCTTCCCAGGCATCGTCTAATCCGGGAACAAATGCAGTGGCTCCAAGACCTGCTTCTCTGATTCTCCACAATTTTTGCTCTTGTACAGGATCGTCATAAAATATCATAGTAGGCGGGTTATCACCTTTTTTTAATGCCTCCATGACCTGCTTTACCTGATTATCAGCATCCTCCTTGTTATCACCACCAAACTCAACCAAAAGCCAACCCTTGCCTTTGGGCAGAAGTTTTAAGTCTTCTACATGCATGTGCCTGTGTACCATAAAGTCATAAAGTCGGTCATCAAGTCCTTCTAATCCTATGGGTTTATATTTCAACAGTTCATGAGCATGAGCTCCTGCCTGGACTATATCGGGGTATCCCAAGATCAGTACAGATCGGGCTCCAGGATTTGGAAGCAAATGAAGAGTAGCATTTAAAAAAACGACACAAGTACCTTCAGTACCAGCCAGTGCTCTGGCCACATTAAAACCATTTTCAGGCAGCAATTCATCAAGGTTATAGCCAGATACTCTTCTTGGAATTTTAGGAAAGCGCTTTCTTATTTCTTCACCATACTTGTCAACCAAATTTTTTAGTCTTTTGTAAATCTCTCCCTTACGCCCCCCCTCGTTGATCAGCTTATTTAATTCCTCCTCGGATGTTTTTCCTACAGTCATCTTCAGACCATCATAGGTAAGAATTTCCAAAGAATGCAGATTATCCGAAGTTCGGGCGCCGAGTCCATGATTTGCAGCCATTACTGAATGTACTCCACAAGAATTATTTCCAATCATTCCTCCTAAGGTGCAATGAGTATGAGTAGAAGGATCAGGACCGAATATAAGCCCAAACTTTTGTGCCTGCTTGTTTAATTCATCCAAAACAATTCCAGGTTCAACAGAAGCAAGCATTAAGTCTTTATTGATTGAAAGAACCTTATTATAATATTTAGACATGTCCATCACTATAGCAACATTGCAGCATTGTCCGGCCAGACTTGTCCCTCCACCTCTGGATAAAAGCGGAGCGCCATACTTTTGACAGATTTCTGTTGTAATAATTATATCTTGTAAATTTTTAGGGATTACAACTCCAATAGGAACCTGCCTATAATTAGATGCATCAGTTGCATACATTGCCCTGGTTCCGTCATCAAATTTGACTTCCCCTTGTAGTTTATTTTTTAACTCATTAGATAGTTGCTCTACATCTACTTCTGGGGATTTGTCGTGAAGATTTAAAGGTAGATTGGATATTTTATATTCCATCGATATAATTTTATCTGTACAAGAATTTTTCCGCGTCTTTTTTCTTAAGTTCCAGTCCTATTCCAGGTCTTGAATAGTCAGGCTTGAGATATCCGTTTACAGGAGTAATTGCACCATCAAATAGTTCTTTTTCTATTTTATAATGATCAAAAAAGTATTCCATATGAATGATGTTTGTAGCACAAGCTACATGGAGATGAAGAGAAGGAGCACAATGTGTAGAGACCGGAATGTTGTATGTCTCCGCTAAATTTATTGCCTTAATCATTTCTGAGAATCCTCCACACCTCGATGCATCTATTTGCAATATATCAACAGCCCTTTCCTTTAGCATTCTGTTAAAATAGAAAAGATTATAGCCATATTCTCCCGCAGTGATATTTATTGGAGGAGGTACTTTTTCAGTAATATACTTAAGTGAATCGATATCATCTGAAGAGACAGGTTCTTCAAACCAGACAACTCCCAGTTCTGCAAACCTTTTACTATAGTACAAAGCTTCTTTTTTCAGATATGCACCATTTGCATCTACAAAAATCTCAGTTTTGCCTCCATAGTATTTCTGAAGTTTTAGGATTCTGGATTCGTCTTCTATAGCATTTCGTCCTATTTTAATTTTTATTTTATTCATTCCGAAAGACTGCCAAAGCTTAACCTGATCTTCCAATTGCTGATCAGAATAATTTGTAAATCCTCCGCTGCCATATACTGCTACCTTTTCTTTTAGGCTACCTAATAATTTTACTAAAGAAATATCAAGTAATTTAGCTTTTAGGTCCCAAAGTGCTGTATCTATTGCAGATATTGCCATAGAGGATATCCCATCTCTTCCCTGATTCCGAATTGCATGAATCATTTGATAACCTATTGATGGAATATCAAAGACGTTCATTCCTGTAATTCTTTCGGAAAGCATTTCTTTTATTAAAATAGCTGTAGCGTAACTGGCATAACTATAACCAATACCTGTTTTGCCGCCACCGCTTATTTCGACATATACAAGAATAGTGTGATCCCAATCCAAAGTCCCGTCTGCTTCAAAAGTTTGGGTTGGGATCTTATAAGCTGAAACATGCACATGCTTTACAAGGACAATATTTCTTTCCATCTTGTTTTATGGAAGAAAACTTTGGGCTCTGTCTTTTAATGTTTGGGTTAATACTCCTAGCTGATCCGGATCCCCCTTAAACATAGCTTTGGCAAAAGCATAGGCTTGTTCAAATGTAATGTGAGGAGGCAATGTAGGAACATTAGGGTCCGTATGGGCATTTATTACAACAGGTCGATCAGAACGAAATGCTTCATCCCAGACATGACCTACATCTTCCGGCTTTTCCATACTTAAACCACGAAGACCAAGCATTTCCGCAAAACGGTCATAAGGGACATCAGGTATATTCTGAGAAGCTTCGAATTTAGGATTACCTTCCATCGCTCTTTGCTCCCATGTGACCTGATTAAGATCTTTGTTATTTAATACGAGAATGACTAGCCTAGGGTCACTCCAGCGCTTCCAGTATTTTGAAATGGTGATCAATTCATTTATTCCCAGCATCTGCATTGCTCCATCTCCGATAAGGGCAATAGGAACCCTGTCAGGAAAAGCGAACTTAGCTGCAATGGTATATGGGACCCCAGGACACATAGTCGCAAGATTTCCTGATAAAGAAGCTTTCATTCCATATCGGATCTTTAGATCTCTTGCAAACCAGTTTGCAGATGATCCGGAGTCTGAAGAAAGAATACAATTATCAGGTAATCTGCTGGAAAGTTCCCAGAATACTCTTTGCGGATTAATCGGATGCGCACTTGCCATAGCTCTTTTCTCCAGAAGCTTCCACCAATCTTTTACATTATCCTCTATCCTTTTCCTCCAACTCCTGTCTTCTTTAGGAGAAATTAATGGAATAAGTGCACGAAGTGTCTCTTTACTATCTCCCATTAAACTTATTTCCATCGGATATCTGATATTAAGCATCTTGCCATCAATATCAATTTGTATTCCTCTGGCTTGTCCCTCTTTTGGCAGAAATTCTGAATATGGAAATGATGAACCTATCATTAAAAGTGTATCACACTCCTGCATCATATCCCAGCTTGGAGAAGTTCCCAGCAATCCAATAGAACCTGTAACAAATGGCAGATCATCTGATATAACTGCTTTGCCCAATAAAGCCTTTGCTATCCCAGAACCAAGTAATTCAGCAATTTCTATTACTTCTCTTCCAGCCCCATTGGCACCTGCTCCGATAAGAATAGCAACTCTTTGACCTGCATTTAAAATTTCTGCAGCTTTTGTTAAATCTTCATGTGATGGTACAATTAGAGGTTTGGAATAGGACATTCCTGAATGTATTGTTCCATGTTTATGTTCTGGGGCCTCAACAGCCTTCTCAAGTTGAAGATCATTAGGGATAATCAGGCAGGTAACAGTTCTTTCTGTCAGGGCAATCCGAAAAGCCCTGTCTATTGCATGCCTCATCTGAGAAGGTTCTGTAACCATGATTACATATTCATGCGCTACATCTTTATACAAAGAGACCAGGTCCACTTCCTGCTGGTAAGATCCTCCCATGGCTCCTCTCGCTTGTTGACCGACTATGGCGACAACAGGCTGATGATCCATCTTTGCATCATACAATCCGTTTAAAAGATGTATTGCACCAGGCCCTGAAGTAGCCAGGCAAACACCGACTTCTCCGGTATACTTTGCATGTCCGCATGCCATAAATGCTGCGTTTTCCTCATGTCTCACCTGTATAAAATCTATCAGCCCTTCCGCTCGATCCAAAGCACCCATTATTCCGTTAATTCCATCACCGGGATAACCGAAAATTCTTTTAATATTCCATTCGGAAAGTCTTTTGACAAGGTAATCGCTTACATTTTGGCTCATAATTCGGAAGTATGGTTTCGTGAAAACTCTTAACCTGGTGATCATGAGGATTGTTTATAGATAGAATTAAATGAGATTGGATGTATACTATCCAGAAACTTTTTCCAGACATAAGCCTGTTGTAATGTTAAGCAGGATAATAAATGATAAGGACATGATAGATCCAGACAAAAAAGTAGAAAAAGATAAGGCTAAAAAGTCCAATCTTTATAAAAGTTCTCAACAACCTGATCATTTTGAAAACGAAGGCGGTGAATATATTGAAGCTGAACCTAATAAGAGAAAAAATGACGAATTTAAAGATGATGATAAAAAATGAGTCAGCCTTGTACTAATAGACTCGAAATTATAACGACTATTACCTGATTTTAAAATGAAAATTGTTCATACTTTAACTAGCAAAAGTATGAACAATTTTGAGGTGCTAGAGTTTCTTCAAATGCACTTCAATATTTTTTAATATGAATGATGATCCGATTGTGGCAGAATCTCTGGTCTTAAATAACAGAACTCAGAATGATGTCAAAGAAGATATTTTAGCTCCACTAAATACTAATGCTCTTAATAACTGGAAAATTGCAATGGCAATATCTGTTATAATGATCATAACCGGAGGTTATTGCCTTGGGAAAACATGGTGGGATGGCGTTGGAATGTGGGGTGAAGATAAAACTATTAATTGGGCATGGGATATTACGAATTTTGTCTGGTGGATTGGAATTGGACATGCCGGTACTTTAATATCAGCTATTCTACTTTTGTTTAGAGCAAAGTGGAGAAGTTCTATCAACAGAGCTGCTGAAGCTATGACTATATGCGCAGTTTTATGCTCTGCTTTATTCATTGCTGCTCACCTTGGAAGACCATGGCTGATATATTACATCATACCTTATCCGAACAGACAGGAAATCTGGGTAAACTTTAATTCACCTTTGGTATGGGATGCGTTTGCAGTTACAACCTATCTGACGGTCTCCGTCATTTATTGGTATTTTGGATTGATTCCTGATCTGGGATTACTTGCAAACAGAAGTAAAGGTATCCGGAAAAAGATATATGATTTATTAAGTCTTGGATGGAATAATAACATTGAACTCTGGAGACGATATGAACCAATGATGTATGTATTGGCAGGACTAGCAACTGCTTTAGTCGTTTCTGTACATTCTGTCGTATCAATGGACTTCTCCACAGGGATAGTTCCTGGATGGCATTCAACGATTTTCCCTCCGTATTTCGTTGCTGGAGCAATTCATTCGGGTTTTGCAATGGTACTTACCTTGATGATCCTTATAAGGAAAGTATTAAAACTGGAAAGTTATATTACGATCCGGCATATTGAGAATATGAATAAAATCGTACTCTTTATGGCAGGTCTGGTTGGTATTGCCTATCTGACTGAAGCTTTTATTGCCTTTTATTCAGCTAATGGCTTTGAGATCTATCAAATGCTGTATAGGTTGATGGGAGATTATGCTAAGTACTATTTTTTGATAAACCTGTTTAATTTTATACTCCCGCAATTATTATGGAAGAAAAGTTTAAGAAGGAATATTTTATTTAGTTTTATCCTTTCCATAATAGTAAATATAGGTATGTGGATGGAAAGATATGTAATAATAGTAGTCTCATTATCAAGAGATTTTCTACCTTCCTCCTGGTCTGTATTTGCACCAACTATATACGATGTAGGTGTCTTTATTTTTTCACTGGGCTTATTCTTTTCTCTTTTTCTATTATTTGTCAGATACCTTCCAGTGATAAATATTTCAGAAGTAAGGTCTATGGTTTAGTATTTATAGTGATAGCAAAAACAATAAATTATTTTTGAACATACATCTGTAAATGAATCAAATTTAGTTTATGAATGATAAGAAGAAATTAAAGGATAATGATGATAAATTAAGTTTATACAGCTCTTTGTTCTTTAAAATAATGTTTAATAATGCTATGGCCACCTCCATTTTAATATTGGATACGGATGGCGTTATCATAGATTTCAATGAAGCCTTTATCAAGACTTTTGGATATTCTAAAGAAGATTTAATTCATAAAAATTACTCTATACTCTTTATTGAAAAGGACATAAATGATGCTGTTCCTGAAAAAGAACTATCCAGGACAATAAGAACCGGATCTTCTCTTGACAATAATTATATTGTGCACAAAAACGGATCACAACTTTGGGTACATGGAGAAAGCATCTATACAAAAGACGATAAAAACAGAGCTTTTTTGATCAAGCTTATTCAGAATATCACAGAACAGAAAATCCTTGAACATGAGTTGAAACAGAGAAACAGTGATTTGAAAAAAATCATAAACGATCGGAATAATTTCATTTACACAGTATCACACGATTTGATTTCTCCTATCAATAGCATAGAAGGCATAGTCCGATATCTTGAAACTGAAATCAGTGATTCTTCCGAATCAAAATTCTTTATAGAAAAGATCTATCATTTATTTGAAAACTTCCGGATTAAAATCAGAGAATTGTCTTCCATTGCCCGAGAACAAGAGACTGAAAAGATTCAAGTGGAAGATATCAACATAGATGATCTAGTAGAAGAAATATTAACAGACTTTAAAGATGATATTGAAAATACTAAGATCGAATTTATAAAGGACTTTAAAGATGCTCCCTTCATAAAATTCTCAAAAAAGAATTTAAGAAGCATCATAACCAATCTATTATCAAATGCCATTAAATACAGATCTCCTGCTAACGATTTAATAATTCGCATGGCAACCAAAAAGATGGAAGGAGCATATATTTTACTAACAGTTCAGGACAATGGATTGGGTATAAAAAAGGAGGATCAGGAACACATATTTGAAATGTACAAGAGAAGTCACCTTCATGTGGAAGGTTTAGGAATGGGAATGGCAATAGTTAAAAGAATTTTGGAAAACGAAGGAGGAAAAATAGAACTCGAAAGTGAGCCAGGAAAAGGCACTACATTTAAAGTGTATTTTCCGATTTAAATTACAAATTTTACTTAGAGAGACGCCATCATGGCGTCTCTACAAATTAAATACTAATTTTAAAAGTCTTATTACTTATACCTTTTTTATTGTCTAATCATTTTCATTACAAGGAACGCATCTTCTTTGTTAAGTAAATTGACATAGTATAAACCTGACTTTAATGAGCTGGTGTTAATATTTATTGAATTTTCACCTTTTCCAACTTTCAATTTCTCTTCAGAGATCATGTTACCATTGTTATTATATATCCTAAGAGAACCTTTAAAGGCAATGTTAGAATTAAATGTAAGCATGGTTTGATCGGCAGCCGGATTAGGGTTGATCTGGACAGATTCTTTAATAGTGGCATACTGATCTGAAATTCCCGTTACACTTTGTGTAGCTGTGAAACTACCTACCATTCCAGCTCCAACATGAGGACTGCACTCGTAAGCATATTCTCCTTCCGTTTTAACAATGTAATCATATTCAGTCTTACTGCTTGTTATATTAACATCCCAGGTTTCAGCAGATGATGGAATGTTAACTGATGTAGTCGTGTGGAATCCATTTACCCATTTAAACCTGATTGTATCTCCGACAAATACGTTTAAAACAGATGGAGAAAATGTTAGTCCGTTTTGGCCAACTAGCACAACATGAACAGTTGCTTTGGCTGAAAAAATGACTAATGAGAATAATGTAGCGATAAATATTTTTTTCATGATAAAATAATGTTTATAAGTTTATAGAGTTAAATAGATCTGACCTAAAAGAATATTTCAAATTTTATCTTCCTAGTTAAAAATAAGTTTTCTTTATTCTCTTCACCCTACATTTAAATAAAGCTTAAGTAACCCCCAAAATAGAAAAATGTTTAAACATACAACACATCCTAATCGTTTTTTTTCAGCCGATTATTGGAGGTTGTATTATTCCTCCGACTCATAAGAATTTTCAATAATCATTTTCTGAGCATTCAGAATTCCTTCATATTTGCTGAAATATTCGTCTTTCTTCTGTTCGTATAGCTGTACATCTTTGCTATAATCATAAGACATCTGATCTCTCAGCCTTCTCAACTCAAACAATAAAACATCATAGCTTTTAGCTTTATCCTTAAGATCAAATAGTCCTTCTATAGATGTTGTAAATGCAATAAAAGCACTTATAAAAAGTATTAAATTTGCAGAAGACGTTTCCAAATCCTCGGGCTTCTTCCATCCTACTATTATTGTAATTGATGCGCTTCCTAAAAATGTCAGAACTCTGGAAAATTTATAAAAAGCAGCGTACCGTTGTTTTTTATTTCTGGTTTTATCAATCCACATTTGTACATTTTTATAAATCAGGTCCTCCTTTAGCTCTTTAGTTTTCATTGGTCAAAGTAGTTAATTCCCCTTTTATAATTACACACTTCTGTCGACTTATTTCACTGAATTACAACAACTAATATTCAATTAGCTTTAAAGGAGAATGTTTAAAACTTGTGACTTTTAACTTTGAGCTTTTAATTAAGCAATCCTGATAAGTCTCGCTCTTTCCAGATTATTTTAATATCGAAAAAAATTGGATTATTTTCATAAACCTTAAAGTTTTATTATGGAATATGAAAGATAAAGAAGTTAAATATATCCTTTTTGATAAGAATCAGGAAATGGTTGCTGCCTGGAAAGAATTCTTTAGCGAAGGGGCTAATGTTGAAATTTTTCATGGTGATTTTAATTCAATCAAATGTGATACGATTGTAAGTCCTGCAAATTCTTTCGGATTTATGGATGGTGGTATAGACTATGCGATCTCTGACAGATTGGGATGGGACCTGCAAATAAAACTACAGCAAATAATCAAAGACCTTCCGTAAGGTGAATTACTGGTTGGACAAGCTTTGATATTAAACACGGAAGACAAAAACATTCCTTATTTAATTTCAGCACCTACAATGAGGATACCAACCAACTTTAACATTGCGACATCTATAAATGCCTATTTAGCTATGAAAGCAACTTTAATAAAAGTTAAATCACATGACAAAATGAGTAGGATAGCAATTCCAGGCTTTTGCACAGGAACCGGTAGGATGAATAATTTGATAGCCGCGAAACAAATGTTTATGGCATATAAGGAAATTGTATTGGGAGAACGAATGGATTTTAAAGAATTCGGAGAAGCACAAAAGTATCACTTCGGTTTAAATCCGGAAGGAATGATTTGGATACATTAAATATCAATAAGGTCGCTTTTTTCCTCAAAAACCTGAAGTACTGCCAAACAATCAAAAAAATATTATTTTAATTTTGAGAAAGATGAACTATGAAGAGTTAAATAAGGATGAGAAAATAATATCAACTATTAAACACCTTATTGACAAATTCGAAATAGGGAATTTTAAGATTAAGGATTATTGGGACGGTGACCTGTGCGCAATTGGTTTGACTGATAATGAGGAAAAATACTTGATTTACTTTTCAACTTATGGTGACAACGGATTTTTTGTATCCCTTGAGAACTTAAAGTTAGAGGGTGATTTGGATTTCCCTTACGAACCTGCTGGTGATTTTAATAACGTGAATCTAGAGGATCTTGAAAAAATCTTCATTCGGCATTTAAGACTTTGAAACTACCTGTAACATTAAGTTGACAATAGCTTTGTTCTTCCCCCTTTTAATGTGTTACAAAACTTATATAGTATCAGCATCTACAATGAGGATACCAACCAATTTTAACATTGCGACATACGTTAATTCATATTTAGCAATGAAAGCAACTAATATAAGGACATCACATGACAAAATGAAAAGAATCGTCATTCCCGGTTTTTGTACCGGAACCAGACGAATGAATAAATAATATCACCAAAACAAATGTTTATGGCATATAAGGAAATTGTATTGGGAGAACGAATGGATTTTAAATAATTCGGAGAAGCACAAAAGTACCACTTAGGTTTAAATCCGGAAGGAATGATTTTGGATACATTAAATCAATATTGCTAAAAACTTTTCTATCAATTCGGTTATTCACGTTCCAAGTTATCAAATGAAAACCTGCATTTTCTTTTACTTCATATTACTGGCAGCTCTATCCTGCAAAGAATCTGATAAAACTGCTAATTTAGTGACAACTGATAATTATGAAAACCATATTAAAGAATTAAGATGTGTCTATTCCAAATCCAAATATTCAAAGGATTCAGTTTTTCCATTTAATGAAAGTAACAAAATAGAACTCATTGCATATGATTCAACTTCACAAGCAGATTTTTTCGGGGGAAGAATTATAAAAATGAAAGCACCTCATGACTCTCTTTCCAGAGTCAGAATCAGAGAAAGAGTTGAATTAAATGGAGGCCAAATTGATACTTTATTTTCAATCCTGCATAATTATAAATTCAGTAATGATCATGCGTTTGGAGAATCTTCAGCATGTTATAATCCCAGACATGCCATACTTTTCTAGAAATTTGCTTTGTATGCCAACAACTACAATATATAGATAAGCGGTCAGAATTTGGAGTTATGTGTCATGATAAGTGGTGTTATCTGATACAATATTTCATGTTTCATCTCGGATTATCCGTTTTACTCATTGAAAACTGGTACACTTTACCCCGGAACAACTGGTACACTTTACTCCGGAATCGGTGGTACACTATAGACTGGTATACTCAATGAAGTGCGGAATCAAAACGAATTACTCAAAAAGAGATCGGGGATGTAGTAAAAATCAGTTTAGTTAATTTTTCAAATAGGTAGGTTAAATGATTTTCTCTCGGAAGCCATTCCTTAACTTTCAGACTCCCTCCCTATTCATCCAGCAATAAGTCCGAATGCTTCAGGCTTAAGCCATAATTAGTCAGGCCTAGTCCTGGTTATTATAGTAGCTTGTGGAAAGCCCCAGGAGTACTTCCTGAAGAGTCAGGAGTACTTCCGGAACCAGGAAATGCTTTCTGTAAGCTCCGGAAGTTGATCCGGAAAGTTGGGGCTTAAGCCTTGAAAGGCCAAGCTTAAGCTTCGGAAGTTTTTGCTTAAGCAGAAATTACTCTTTAATCCGCATTATATTGCAGGCTAGAAAGAGATATCAATCTTCAGGCAAAAAGGCGGGATTGTAAACAATCTCCCAAAGGTGTCCGTCGGGGTCTTGAAAATAACAAGCATAGCCACCCCAAAATGTATCCGAGGCCGGTTTAATAATTTTTGCTCCTGCTTTTTCAGCCATCTCCATTACTACATTTACTTCATCTTTACTTGTAACATTGTGTCCGATGGTAAATTCTAATGCAGAAGGGCTTTGGAAAGCAATACCCGTATCATTTGATATACTCGTTCTTGGCCATAGCGCTAGTTTCAGACCATTTTGCAGGTCAAAAAAAGCAACTGCACCAAATTCAAATTCCTTACCTACAATACCGTCCGTCCGCAGGCCAAGACCATCCCGATAAAATGCTACAGACTTTTCAAGGTTTGATACTCCTAATGTCAATACTGAAATTCTTGGTTTCATATTATATTCTTTTGGTCATTTGAGTAGTAGCTCCTAAGTTTCTATTGTTTAAAATTATCAATCTGTAAGATCGTTACGTTATTTCTCATAAACTTTTCAAGGACAGCAGCAGTAGATTAACTATAGTTAAGGCTTCAATGAGCCATAATCATAATAAAAAAAAAGCCTTCAATTGTAACAACTGAAGGCTTTTTTATTCAATTCCAACTTCAATGAATTATTGCAACTCTTCTATCTGTAAATTTTCATTTACATCCTCAAGATAATTGACGTTGGAAAAATTGAAACCAAACAGCTTCAGAAAATCTGATTTGTATCCTTGTAAGTCACCAATTGCTGGCAATGTTTCGCTGGTAGCCTGCTCCCATAGTTCAGCCACTTTATCCTGAACATCTGCTCTCATTTCCCAGTCATCTATTCTTATTCTGCCTTTTTCATCAGTAGGTACCTCCTGGCCAGTGTATAAGCGCTCTCTGAAAAGGCGATCTATCTGCTCAATACATCCTTCATGAATCCCTTTTTCTTTCATCGTTTTATACAAAAGCGAGATGTAAAGTGGGATTACAGGAATTGCAGAGCTTGCCTGAGTTACCAGTGCTTTATTCACCGAAACATATGCTTTTCCGTTTAACTTTTTTAAAGTATCAGTTATTTTGAAAGCTGTTTCTTCCAGGTGATCTTTGGCTCTTCCGATTGTTCCTTTACGATAAACCGGTTCGGTCAATGCAGGTCCAATGTATGAGTATGCCAATGTTAATGCATTGTCTGCAAGAACACCTGCATTTAAAAGGGCATCGATCCACATTTGCCAGTCTTCCCCACCCATTACAGCAACAGTATTTTCAATATCCTCTTCAGTTGAAGGATTGATGGAAATGCTGGATACCACGCCAGTATGGAAGTCTACCGTTTTATTGGTATAGTTCTGACCGATAGGTTTTAGGACTGAACGGTGGGTTACGCCTGTTTTGGGGTTGGTTCTCACCGGTGAGGCCAGACTGTAAATGACCAAGTCAATTTTACCTAAATCCTTTTTTATAAGGTCAATTGTTTTGTTTTTGATATCATCAGAAAAAGCGTCACCATTAATACTTTTTGCATAAAGGCCAGCTTTTTTGGCTTCTTTCTGAAAAGCAGCGCTGTTATACCATCCTGGCGAAGCTGTTTTGCCTTCTGCTGGTGCCTTTTCAAAGAAAACACCTATTGTGGAAGCTCCTGCGCCAAAAGCACTTACAATTCTAGAAGCAAGTCCAAAGCCTGTAGAAGCACCGATCACAAGCACATTTTTAGGTCCTTTAATTTGTCCTTTAGGTTGAGTGTACTGAATTTGATTTATTACATTTGCCTCACATCCTTTTGGATGAGCGGTCAAACAAATAAATCCTCTCATTCTGGGTTCAATTATCATATTTGTTTATCCTGTTAAACGTCCTAACTCCGAAATATAAGGAAAATACTTAATATAAAGGCAAATTCCCCTTTCAGAAGGTGTAACTTTCCTGACCTAATGAGTTTGGTTTTATATTAAATTTCAATGACCTTAAAGAGCTTAACAGGTTGTAAATCTTCGGATAGTGTACAAATTTCATTTGGTTAAGTTTTAAAAAAAAATGACATTCCCAAATTCAGGAATGTCATCCTATATGCAAAACATTAATCCCATTTACAACCAGCGTCTGGTATGTTTCTGATAGTCGACATACCCTTCTCGATATTGTTTCACTAGAAATTCTTCTTCCAGACGAATTTGAACCTGCATCAAAAGAAACCCACAAGTTAAAGTTAACAGACTTAAGGCGTTGGGCAAGCAAAAGAAAACCCCTGACAAGGTAAAAAACATACCAAGAAATATCGGATTTCTTGATACACTAAATAATCCTTTCTTTACAAGTGTGGTTTTATTTTTCTCATCAATTCCTATTCGCCAGCTCATTCCCATCTGATATTGAGCTATAGAAGTCCAGGTCAATGAAATGATGCATAAGCTAACACCAATTATTCGAGCCCATTGATAGTCGAGATACCAGGCAGGCAGAGTAAAAGAATACCTGTCTTTGCCAAGCCAGAATAAAATAATATTAACCGGAATGAACATGATAATAATCTTAAACCATTTTCCTACGAAATCATGTGCATTATCAGAATTGCCAAATGTAAGAGGATTTATCCCCGTGCTTTTATACGTCCTGTATGTTGGCCATACAAAAGCAGTCAACATATAAAATATAAAGAATATGCTTAAAAATATTTCCATGTTATTGTTTCATTAGTCTATTAATTATTTAATTTATAATACAGAATAGATTTTCATCTATTGTTAATCCGGAGTGTTCCTTTTTCAAGCTGTTGCTTACTTTTAGTGTGCATGACCTCCTTCTTCTGAATTATTCATTTTTGAAATTAACGCATAGGCTCCTTTAACTACAACCTCAGCATGCTCGGTGTCAAAACCATCTGGCAAAAAAACTTCTGAATACCCATTCTGAGATACCCCTTTTTTCACTTCCACTGCCGTAAATAAAAATCCCTCAGCTGTCCCTTTATTATGTTTATGATCATGTTTATCATCTTTAATGAATATATAGTGTTTATCACCGGAATCTACTATAGCCTCATCTGTTAATGCAGTAGTTAGGTTATCTGTAACCTCAATAGATGCTTTCAGATAGGTATTGGGTAAAAGATTACTGTCTTCTTTGTCAAGGTGTGCATGTACTCTCACAGTCCTGTCTTCACTGATTTTTCTATTTATAAGATAAACCGTTGCTGTTCTTATTTTTTTCTCTTCATTTACAAGCTGGAATTTAATTTTCTGACCTTTTTTAACTTTATAAATATCTTTCTCAAAAACGGTAAGCTCTGCATGCAAATGTTCAGTATCAACTATTTCACAAATCAGATCCTGAGGATTGACATATTTACCGATATTAATATTTACAGCTGTAACATAACCACTGATTGGAGACACAATAGAAACTATGCTTTTGATTGTTCCGTTTTCTACATTAGAAGGATTGATACCCAGAATCAATAATTTCTCCAGCAATCCTTTATGCATGGCTTTAAGACTTTGGTATTCAGAGGCAGCCTGCTGCAAAGTCTTTTGAGAAGCTACATTATCCTTTGCCAGTTCTTCCTGTCTCTTATATTCCTGTTCTGCAAAGAGCAGCTTACTTTTATTGTTCAGATAGTCCTGTTGTATCTGAATAAAATCAGGATTTTGAATAGTAACTAAAACCTCACCTTTTTTAACCTTCATGCCCTGGAGAAGACTTGTTGTTTTAACAAATCCACCCATCATAGCTGCAACAGTGATCAAATTCTGAGGAGGTACATCCAGTAAGCCATTTACAGGTAAAGTGGAACTGATATTTTTCATTTCAACTTTACCAAAAGCAATACCGGCATTTTTATACTGATTGGCGGTAAGTTCTACAGAGTTTTCTTCTTCATGATGCTCTTCATTTTTGTTCTCCGGATCAGACTTACATCCAGACATAAAAATAATGGATGCAAGAGTGATCATATATAATATCTTTTTCATGATTCTTATTATTTATTTATTACCAATCAGGTATTCAATGAATATGATGGCTTGATTAAACTGATTTAAAATATTAAGGTATCCTTGTTCAATAGCAATTGCTCTCGCTATACCTTGAGAAAACTCAAGGTATCCGATATTCCCTGAACGATAATTCTTCCATGCATTACTTTCCAGAACCTGAGCTGTAGGTAAAACATTGACTTCATAATACTCAAGGCTGGTTTTGAATTTTTCATACGACTGATATGCATTTTCATATTCACCAAGCAGATTCCTTTCATAGGCTTTAGAACTAGCCTCCGCAGCATTCACAGAAGCTTCGGTTGCCTTTATTCTGGATATTTGTGGTTTAATCCATAACGGAACAGAAACTCCAACCATTACACCTTGAAATCGTTGTCCTTTCCCGGCAACATCAGACATATTGCGATAATCTTGCGCCCCATAAAGAGTTTGGGAAAAATATCCAATATTAAGATCAGGAAGCAATCTTGCCTTCTGAAGCACCTTATTGGCATTAGCCACTTCCACTTGTTGCCGGAAATAATTTAAAGTTGGATTTGAAGCAACAGCTCCCGTATCTTCCTTCAAATCAAGTACCCGTTTATCCAATGAGGTTTCAAATGAAGTAACAGGTTCTCCCATATTCAATAAAGTCTGGAGCTGGGTTTCATAAATTTTAATATCCGCATTTACCTGAGTGAGATAAGTGCGGTTTTCATAAAATTGACTCTGTGCTGTAGCTTTTTCAAGGGTATTGGTTTCTCCTGTTCTTAAACGCAGATCTGCTGCATTCAGAAAGTTGGCATAAAGCGTATCGAGCTTAAACTGCAATTGCATTCTGGATTTGGCAAATCTCAGATTATAATAAGCAACTTTAATCTTATAGTCCAGGTCATTACGTGTAACAGCCAGATTGTACTCCGCACTTTTCGTTGTAGCCTTATAATATTCGGCCTGACGATGCATAACTAAAGGAAAAGGTATATCCTGTGATAAGGTTACATTATTGTCATTATAAAAGCTATTGTACTGACCATACATTACTGTCGCATTTGTCTTGCTGATCTCTGTTGCTGTTCCTTTCAGTGCTTTGTTATAGGCTATTTCATACTCAGCTGACTTAATGAAATTATTTTGTTCATGGGCCAGTTGCAAAGCCTGCTCCAGTGTAATGGCCTTAGGTGCTGTCTGTGCCTCAGCTTTTTGTGCAGATAAAAACATGAAGCCCGGAACCAGTAAAACCATGGCAACAGGTGGAATTTTTCTGAATCCTTTCTCTGAAAAGATGTAGAGTATTGGCAAAACAAGTAAAGTAAGCAGAGTCGCAGATATTAAGCCACCAATTACAACAGTGGCAAGAGGCTTCTGTACCTCGGCACCGGAACCATGTGAGAGCGCCATAGGAAGAAAACCAAGAGAAGCAACCAGAGCTGTCATTAATACGGGGCGTAATCGAATTTCGGTTCCTTTTCGCACGATCTCATGGAGATCTTTCATACCACTACTTTTCAACCTGTTAAATTCACCTATCAGAACTATTCCATTAAGTACAGCTACTCCGAAAAGCGCTATAAAGCCTACTCCTGCAGATATGCTAAAGGGCATATCTCGCAGATAAAGAGCTAAGACTCCTCCAATGGCCGATAGTGGAATTGCAGTAAAAATCAGTACACTTTGTTTTGCAGAATCAAAGGTAAAATAAAGCAAAATAAAGATAAGTCCCAAAGCTATTGGAACTGCTATACTCAGTCTTTCTTTGGCTTCAACCAGGTTTTTAAACTGTCCTCCATATGTAATGAAATAACCCGGAGGAAGTTTCATTTGCTTTTCAACCTTTGCCTTAATCTCTTCTACAATGCTTTCTACATCACGTCCTCGGACATTAAAAGCAACAATGATTCTCCTTTTGGTATCATCTCTCTGAATCTGATTCGGCCCTACTTTGAATTCTATATTGGCTACTTGTGACAAAGGTATCTGAGCTCCTTTGGGAGTAGTAACATAAATTTGTCTTACATCATCAATATTTTTCCTGTCCACTTTATCAAGCCTTACAACCATGTCAAACCTCCTTTCTCCTTCATAAACCAGACCTGTCGATTCTCCTGCAAAAGCAGTTTTTACAATCCTGTTCATTTCATCGATGTTTAAACCAAACTGAGCAATTTTATCTCTGTCAAAAGACACAACGATCTGCGGTAGTCCGGTTACTTTTTCGACATATAAATCCTTTGCTCCTTCTATAGGAGCAACAATTTTTCCAAGCTTATTTGCCTGCTCGGTAAGAATGTCCAGATCTTCCCCATAAATTTTGATTGCAACATCTTGTCTCGCTCCAGTCATCAGTTCATTAAAACGCATCTGAATGGGCTGCTGAAAGCCAAAACTTACTCCGGGAATTTCATCTTCAAGGATCTCCTGCATTTTGTTAGCCAATTCATCTTTTGTTGATGCGCTTGTCCATTCATCTCTGTCTTTCAAAATGACCATAAGGTCACATGCCTCAATAGGCATTGGGTCAGTTGGTATTTCGCTTGATCCTATTTTACCTATGACTTCTTTCACTTCCGGAAAATGCTTTTTCAGAACCTCCCCTGCTTTTAATGAGGCATTTATAGTTTCCTGCATGGAACTCCCCATTAATACTCTGGTTTCTACGGCAAAGTCTCCTTCATCAAGAGAAGGAATAAACTCTCCTCCCATGTTTATAAACAGCAACAAACTTCCTCCAAACAAGAAAAATGATGACAGGATAACTATGGCTTTCTTTCTTAAAGCGAACTCACGCATGGGAAAATATACCCTTTGAAAAAAATCCATAATTCTGTCAGAGATATTTTTCTTATGCTCAGGGGATTTGCTTAAACAAAGAGCAGACATCATTGGTACATATGTAAGTGAAAGGATAAAAGCTCCCAGAATGGCAAAGGATACCGTCTGAGCCATAGGTTTGAACATTTTTCCTTCAACACCAACAAGAGCAAGTATGGGCAGATAAACGATCAGGATAATGATTTCTCCGAACGCTGCAGAACTTCTGATTTTGGAAGCTGCATCATAAACATCTGAATCCATTTCCTCCTGAGTTAACCTATGTGTATGACCTCTGCCTGTTATGTGATGTAAAGTCGCTTCTACGATAATTACTGCCCCGTCCACAATCAGTCCGAAGTCTATTGCACCGAGAGACATCAGATTTCCTGATACACCAAAAAGATTCATCATAGAAATAGCAAACAACATGGCTAGCGGGATTACAGAAGCGACCACAAGGCCTGCTCTGAAATTACCTAGCATCAATACAAGGACAAAAATAACAATCAGAGCACCTTCAATCAGATTTTTAGAAACAGTATGGATAGCATTGTCTACAAGTTTTGTCCTGTCGAGAAATGCTTCTATTTCTATACCTTCGGGCAAGGACTTTCTGATTTGCTCCATTCGCTCCTTTACATTGCCAATAACTTCATTTGAATTCTCTCCTTTTAGCATCATCACAATGCCACCGACGACTTCCCCTTCTGCATTGCGGGTCAAAGCACCATAACGGATTGCGTGCCCCAGCTGAACAGTACCAACATCCCTTATCAGTACGGGTGTTCCATTAGTTGTATTCCTCACAACTATTTTTTTAATATCCTCTAAGCCTCCGGCAAGTCCTTCAGTTCTTATGAAATAGGCATTAGGAAGTTTGTCAATATAGGCTCCTCCGGCATTCCTATTATTCGTTTCCAGAGCAGCAAAAACCTCTCCGATGGTAATGTTCATGCTGCGAAGTTTTTCAGGATCAATTGCTACTTCATATTGTTTAAGGTAGCCACCAAAACTGCTTATGTCAGCAACTCCTTTCGTCCCCAGCATTTGCCTGCGAACAATCCAGTCCTGAATAGTTCGGAGTTCCATAGCTGAATACTTATTTTCAAAACCCCTTTGTGGATGAAGTACATACTGGTAGATTTCGCCTAATCCAGTAGTAACAGGCCCTAAATCCGGGGTCCCTACTCCTTTTGGAATTTGCTCTATAGCAGCTTTTAAGCGTTCTGACACCTGTTGTCTTGCCCAATATATATCTGTATCATCTGTAAAAACTATTGTGACTACAGAAAGACCAAATCTTGACATTGAGCGGATTTCTATGATTCCGGGAATATTTGCCATGCTGATCTCCACCGGAAAGCTGATTAGCCTTTCAACTTCCTGAGCTGCCAAGGATGGACTGATAGTGATAACCTGTACCTGATTATTAGTGATATCAGGTACCGCATCAATCGGGAGGCGTGTTGCAGACCAACATCCCCATATAATAAGTGCAATAGTAAACATCCCGATAATAAGCTTATGCTTTATCGAAAAATGTATTATATTATCTAACATAACTAGATTCTGATTTTTAATAGTGCTTTCTCTCTGATGGATCAGATATTCCTGCTTTAGCCAATAAAGTCAAATAGACCTCTCGCTATCAGGAATTAACCACCCAGGAAGTTCGCAGGTACTTTTCTCTTCTCGGTTTTAATTAGTTTTCAGATAAATGATTGGATATATGCTTCCCTCTATCAAAGAACAAGCAGTTCAATTACCCTCAATAATTGTAGTCAGGAAAGCTTTGGCGGCTGCCAGAATGAGTGATAGTAATAAGAATTAAATACAGAGTAATAAGGAACATTGCCTAGTGGCTCCATAACTTTTAAACTCTGATTATTAAAAAATACCGGAATATTGATTCCTAAAAACGAAACGCCACAGCATGAGCATATACAAAATGGGCTGCACAAATCACCTTCATCTTTGCTATGATCATGATTGCCGGAAATCGTAACAGAAGCTTTTCCGCCTTCACAGGTAAAAGAATCCAGGCATGGCATTAATGATAATACCATAACATAGACACTTAATAGATAGACAAAAATCTTCATATCGCTAATTTAACAAAAAACGGAACAAATCAATATTTTTTGAAAATTTAAGAACAATTTCCTAACAATTATTACTTATTTGTATATGTTTTGATCCTATGATTATGTTGACTTCCAGGATGACATCTGTCTATCAAAAAATTACATAGGAAAGTCTTTATACTAATTATTATCAATAAATAATTTTATAAATAAAGTACATCCGATTATAAGATAAGCACTTGTGGTTTTTATTAAGTTTATACCTTATTCCTTTTCAAGAACAAGCGTAATCTTGTTAAAATCAGCTGCTGCATTAATTACTTTCCGGAATTGCTCAAATATCTCAACCGGATAGTTAAGCTTCTTGTAATACTCTTCCACATCAATTGTTACTATTCTGCCTTCCAGTTTATATGAAGAGGTAAAGCCCATGGAGTTTTCGGTTCCGTCTTTGAAAACAATGTTTTTATTAAGGTCTTTCAGGTTTGGAATCTTATAACCCTGAGGAATTTCGAACTTAATCTTTCTTACATATTCATTTGGATAATCAAGAGAGATCTCTGTATTCCTTTTCTTATCCTGATATAATTCATTCTGTGGCCCAATAATTTCTCCTATTTTAAGCAAGTATTTACCACCTGCTTTTTCAATCAGTTCATCGCTTTTTAGAGTACCAGAAATAAGCATTGGCTGAACAAATGGAGAAATATTTTTGTCTACATTTTTGACTGTAACATTGCTAACATGTCCGTCTTTAGCCTGGCTTTTTAAAATCTCATCAAACAATTCTTTACGTTTAACTTCAGGAATCAAATCGTAATATGGCTGTATAAACATAGCTTTATATCCTTTCAGACTTCTCTCTATTGAGATTGTTGAGTTGTCATTTTCCAGATCAACGGACAAATTGATATTGAGATTATCATGATTCAACTTATAATCAACAGAAGGTATCAACTTGATTTCACTTAGTCCAGTGGTATAATCACCAACTGTAACAGGCTTGATTACCATTGCATAATTACCCAGAAAATAGGAAGGTATCATTGGATAACGGAACTCAAACTGTACAGGTGACATGTATTTGTCGAGTTTGTCAAAATAGATCAGTTGCTCATCAAGATAATCCCAAGATTCAAACTTGGGGTCAAATCTCTCACTGGTCTTATCATTAGAAAGTGCCAGTCTGTGGCTGACTTCAGCTCTTTCAAAAAGTTTAATAAACAACCTGGTCATTCCGAATTTGGAACCAAATTTATTTTTTAATATGAAATTAATCTGAGAACTTTCACTACCACCATTTTGATTTACAATAAAATTACCCTTAATGTGATTTTCTATAAACCTGATTTTATCTTCTTCAGAAGCAGATTTATCAAGCTTTATTTTCTTTAAGAGTCCGTCTACCTGTTTATCGATTTTAGAATCTGTAACATGAGTATTGGCATAAATAGTTTTAGCTGCTTCGGCAAAGGTTACTATTTTTGTTTTACCTGTACTTTTATTGTTGGCAATTTTATATTCAAGACGCATTACATTTGCCCAGTAATCGCTATATTCTTCCTTAGGTAGTGCATTAGTTTTATTCACCTTCAGAGATATGTGTCTTTTATTTTCTATAACAGTATCTTTAACCTGTGCATTGCCATTATAAACTTTAGTATCATAGGTTAAAAACTCGGGAACAATAAGTTCAAAAGAGTAATTGTAGCTTGGGTTTGAAAACTGAATATATCTTCTTCCAGAGTTAGCAGGATATTTTTTAAGCTTATAAATGTATTCTATTTCACTTCCCACCTCAACTCCTTCTACTGCGAAAACTTTGAAAGCCCCTTTGTTCTCCAGATTTTCAATTTCCTTCATGTGACTTTTATCCGTAAGGACAATTTTCCCGTCTTTGCTAATTGACCTAACTTTAATATCAATAATATCCATCACATTAGCCAGTGATATGGATAATTTATTGTATTGCTCAATTCCAGACTCATTATTAACAGCAACAATAAGGTGGTGTACAGAATAAATGTAAGGTTCATTCTTCTCATTATAGGCAATCTCTTCAGAGGCGTGATTTTTAAAAATCACACAAGACTCCTTCTGATCTTCAGCACTTACCTTAAACCTTGCTCTTTTTTCCTCCCAATCATAACTATCGGTTTGGGGCTTTTGTGCAAACAGAGTTATTACATTACAAAAAATAGCAAAAAAGATAACTTTTTTAAAAAGCTTATTCATATTGATGGTTTAATTTTCAACGATAGAGATGTTTTCCTTATAGGCTTTATTTAATTCTTTGATCATCTTATTCCATGTAGGGAATTGATCCTTTTTAAGAATAAGAAAGTCTATGTATATTTTTTTGGTATAGACAAGTTTATCTTTTTTTAATTCATACTGAATCTCAAAACCAAAATCCTTTTCATTAATTTTTTTGTTATCAGGAATATATTTCACTTTATATCCTTTTGGAATATTTAAGGTAGTGACTTCCGTCATTTCATATTTATAATCTTCTTCAAAGTCTGTCTTTCTGTTTGAGGATTCAAAATTTAGAGAAGAAAGGTCTTTATTCAGATTTAAATTAATAAATACCTCTTTGCCTGATTTTAAAGAGTAATCTTCAACTTTAAAATCAAACTTTACAATAGTTGGTTTTTCCCTTTCAGAAGCATTTTTAACAATAGGATTGGTTACTTTGCACTTGTTGTTTCCTTTTGATAAAAAGCTATTGAAATAATCCACTTTATCTTCCTGATCTAGGTTTCCATATACATGAGCAAAAGTAATTTTTGGATATCCTTCCATATATCTCTTACCTCTTCCTTTCAGACTGTTCTTTTCAAAATCCACGTGGACAGTATCTATAATTTTGTTTTTATTTCTTTCCATTAATGGTACTTTAAGCACCATACAGCTATCTTTTCCCATTACTATCAATCCTTCTTTATCCTGAATCATAGAAGTTGGCTGCCCATGCAACTGATATTTGCCAGTGGCATCCAGAAAATAGTATTTATCATCAAGTTTAACTGTAGCTATCATATGATTAAAGTTACAGCTTGATGGAATTTCTGAGACTGCATAAGGAATGTCTCTTGAACCAATAAGCGTAAGATATGCCGGAATGCTGGCAAGCTTGTGCATATATGTGGTTATATTTGCCATATCTTTGCAGTCACCATATCGCTTTCTATATACTTTTTCAGCATCTCTTGGTATAAATCCTCCATAGCCATCTTCAAAAGCAATGTATCTGATATTGTCTTGCACCCAATAAAAAATCCTTTTAGATTTCTCAAGATCTGTTTTTGCCCCAATAAGCAAAGAATCTACAAGCCCTTTAATTTCTTTCTCCGAATCTTTATTAATCCCTTTTACAAGATTATAGGTCCACTGGTACAGTTCTTTGTAGTTGGAAGAGTAATTAACAGTGCCGTTTTTAAGTTTCAACGATTTGATGTAAACTATAATTTGAGGTGCATAATACCTGATATTTGGAGCATTTGCATCACGTTCTAGTCTTGGAACATTTTTCATTTTCCAAGTTGTAATAATTTTACTGCCTTTTTTAACCTCGCTTTTTTCAAGTGCAGTTTCCTCTATACCTAATACTTTATATCCAATTTCAATCTTGTTATTATAAGTAATAGACAATTCAGAATTTAAAGACATTGCCTCAGCACTGAAAAAGTAAGGACCGAAAAGCCTAGGTTCTAGATAAGACTCTTTGTAGAAAAGTGATGATTTTGCTCCCCTTTGAAGTGATGGGTAAATAAATTTCTTAACTTTTGAATCATTAAAAAAAATGCCTCTCTCCTGCACATTCTCATCTATAAATTCAGTAACTTTTATAGTCCTCATGCCTCCATCTCCTTTAGGAATCATACACTTAGCTTCTACCTCACTTACCTTGAGCATGCCAGAATAGTATATTTCCTTTTCTGAAAGGATATTTGCATTGTCTTTCAGATAGATCATTTCAGAAAAGTTTTCTGTGTTGATAGTTAATGTATCAGCATGAATATCCAGGAAGATTGACTTCTTTTTATTCAGGTAGATTGCCAGTTCGTCCGGATACTGTTTGGATAACGAATTTACATCCTGAGCAAAAATTTTTGCGGAAATACTAATTAATACCAGGTAAAAAAGGAACGTCCTCCTTAATGATGTATTTATTCTATTTTTAATAAGTCCAACCATCCACGTATTTTTTTTCTTTCACCAATTTGCCATTGACATCATAAAATCTGGAAACTCCATGAAGAACCCCAAGTATGAAATTTTCAGAACATTTAATGTTTCCGTTAGGATAATAGGTAATCCGGACACCATTTAATTCATCTGCAAAATAATCTGCCTTTTCTTTAATCTTTCCGTCGGGATAATATACGATTCTAGGTCCTTGAGTATCTCCGCTTTTGTAGTTTTTTTCATACCATTTTTTACCGGAAGGAAAATATACAATGAATTTACCTTCTCTCATACTTTTATCCAATGCAAACTCCATAGCCTTGTTACCATTGGAGTAATACCCTGTAATCTGGGCTGTTTCATTGGCAACGGGAATCAGGTCACTGTTAGCACCGTTTTTCATATTGTTGTATGAAACCAGAACATCGTTCTCAAAATTTCTTAATAAAATAACTTCTTTTCCATCAGGAGCATAGTAAACGTTTGGGCCGTTAAGGTTATTATCTTTGTAAGTAAATTCGCTGTTTTTCGTACCATCTTCATTAAACCATACCCAGAGACTGTCTCTTGCTCCATCAGTATATTTGCCAATCGAGCTTATGGTCTTTCCATCTGAATAATAAAACTTCCAGATCCCTGTTCTTTTACCCAGAAAATAATTACCCTTAAATTCTGATTTTCCCTCTTCAGTAAAACCTTCGGAAGGTCCATGCTTTAATCCGTCTATGTAATTGTATTTCTCTTTGAGTTTGCCATTAGGATAAAATTTCTGATAATCTCCCTGATATAATCCACCCTGCATTTTAACCTTTACGTATGGTTTGTTATTTAGATGTTTATGGGTAAAATCTCCTGTTCCATATTTTAAGGTACATGTAGAGTAGGCTTTACCAGTAGAGTCGAACAATGTTTCTTCCGCAAATACACCATCTTTTAGCACAGTTATAAGACGCTTGTAGCCAGCAGCGGAATAATCTTCATAAACCCCATATTCTTCACCTTTGATATAATAATTAACATTGCTCAACTTGCCATTTGGATAATATCTGTACCAGTAACCTTCTTTATTATCATTGACATAATATCCTTCTATAGATGTATTGCCGTTGGAATAAAAGCCTTGATAAAAGCCGTCAAGTGATCCGTCTTTATAATTAAATTCTGATTCTTTCTTGCCATTTATATAAAAAGTTTTGGCAGATCCGTGCTTAACTCCGGCTTTATAATTTACCTCAGAAGTAGCTATACCTGTTAATTCATAAAACTGCCAAACACCTTCTCTTAATCCATTTTTATAGGTACCTTCTGACATGAGATTTATTCCATCAGGGAAGAGAGACTTTAACTTTAGAACTCCACCTTTTTCTTTATTTTCAGATATAAACTTACCGGACTTATCAAAATATCTTACACCTTTTAACTTGCCATCTTTGTAATCAAGAATATAATGAAGTTTGCTATCTGTATCATACACTTTGTGCTCACCATTCAGCTTGCCTTTTTCATTATAATTACATTCTTCAAGGAGCTGGCCTGTTTCAGAATATTTTTTCCATGAACCAATGTTTTTACCATCTTTAAAATTAGAAACCTCACCTTGTTTTCCATTATCATAGTAATGGTTCCATACTCCTTCCTCCTTATCATCTTTTAAAAGGCCTTCAGAAGCAACTTTTCCATTGTTATAGTATGATTTATAGGTACCATTATACTTGCCATTTTTATATTCCCCTTCCTTCACCAGGCTTCCGATATTATTAAAGTCCTTAGCTTTTCCCTCTTTTAATCCATTAATAAAATTAACCTCACTCTTGATACTGCCACTATTGTAAAAACTTTTAGATGAGCCATTTAATTTATCTTCTCTAAAGATGTTAGAAGTTTCAAGTACTTCAGCATTGTTAAAGTATTTAAGCTCTCCCTGAATACTCCCATTCGCCATAGTGCAGCTATATTTAATTGCTCCGTTGGGATAGTAGAATTTGTAAGGTCCATCAGACTTTCCTGCATTATAACTTTCGACTTCTTTAAGGTCACCATTGTCATAGTAATATTTCCACTCTCCTGTTTTTTTGCCATTGTTGTCGTAATTACCTTCTGCACTGACAACTGTATTGGGATAATAAAATATCCAGTGCCCTGTTCTGATCGTATTCTGAGCATCTTTATAATTTCCCAGCGAATGAATAAATCTGGTTTCATAATACCAGGCATTTAACATTTGACCTTTTCCATCTATACTAACTTTTTTCTTAGTAATATCCTTAGATAAATAATTGGATGCCCATGAAAAAAACTCCTCCTTCTTAGTCTGATTTTTCTTCAGCCAGTTTTGAACATCTGGTATATTTAAGCCAGAGAGCATTGTATAAACAAAAGGTTCTAGATAGTTTTTCTTATTCAGTTCTACAAAAAAAGGCACATATTGCTGCATCCAAATTGAAGTGTCAGAAGCTTTATATTCAAGCTTTTCAAGGAAAAGCTGAGTTTGTGAAACAAATGGATAATTGAGTTTAACTTTATGCTTGTATTTACTGCTCAAAGCTGCTTTAGACTCTATAATAGTTTCAAGGTCTGCAAAACTGTAATTAGCTTTATCTTTATTTTCGGGGAGATTGATTTCTCCTTTTACAAGTTTCTCAACTTTAGTAATTACATCAAGAGCATTTGATCCACCGGGCTTAAGGATAAGATACATATAACTGGCCAGCATATAAGGAACCAGTTTACCTTCTTCAGAAGCAATAGAAGATAATCTGTAATGGCTTAATGGGTGGAATGGATTGTAATTCTGAATAACATCTTTGTACATTGCCATTGACTTGGGCAGGTTCTTTTTTTCGTATGCCAATGCACAATTATATCGAGTAAGGAAATCCCAGGGGTATTTTTTTAAGGCATACTCATCTACCTTTATAGCTTCATCAGTTTTACCCATTTTATCCAGGGCTACTCCTTTGCTTCTAAGAAAATGATTTTCACTTTTGGAGTTATATGATAAGCCCTCATCAGCTATTTTGATCCCTTGTACAAACTGGGAATCAGCTATATAAGAAAGCGAAAGCTCCGCAAGTGCCCAAACGTAATTGCTGTCATTTCTATCCACTTCTTTAAGCTTCTCAATTGCCTCTTTATACTTACCTTCATCAAACAAAGTAACTCCCTCCTTGATGATTTCAGCTGAATTGATGATGAATTTTTTCTCTTGAGCAACTGAAGACAGGCTTTGCCAAAATAAAAGGCAAAGCAGAAATAAAAAAAAATTATTAAACATAGATTCCCCTTTATTATTATTATTTTTTATAAAAAATCAAATGTAAATTTAATTTATAATTTTAAGTTGGAATTGAAAATAAGGAAGAATCTTATATAAAAAAACAAATAGCCTTGTTATAATTAAAGAAACGAAGAATCCTTACTATGAGCAACTTAAGTTTTATTGACAATTTAACCATTTGAAATGCTCTAAATTTACCTCTACATTATTGTCGCGTAGTACAGTCTTTAGCATAATAATTAAAAGCAAAGGATCCGATCACTTTTCACATCCTTCACAATACATATTTTTCAGGTATTGATCTTTTAAAAGTTGAAAAGTAATGCCGCCATTAGGAGATGAATTAAAAATTTTACAGAACCTTTCTTTATTAATATTGATTGCATTTAACATGATTGTGCGGTATTCAGACGACGCAGTTTTTTTACTGTCAACAATTGTTAGATTTAAATAATAAAACAATACATCTTCATTGACATCTACCTTTTTAACGTATTTTAAAAGTACCTTTTCAGCCCAATCCAGCTTACTGTAACTTGAAAAATACCTGGCAAGATTCAAGGCATCATTTTCATTGGCGACTAAAGTAGAATATTGCGTCTGGATATATTTGACAGACTTATCTTTTTCTGCATAGTTCTTCAGTGAAATCTGATATTCACTACGGATGATGTGATAATTGATGAGCATCCTTTTAATAAGGGTTTGATCGATTCCCATCTTCTGCAATGCCATTATTTCCACTCTCAATTCCTCCGGGTCTATACCACCCTGACTGTAAACCCATGACCTAATTTTGAGTGCAGTAAGGTTATACTTAATATTTTTATTACCTGGCATCAGCAACTGAAGCTTTTCAAAAAGTCTGATGCTTGTATAAAGATCGGTTTCATTTTCCTGATAATTAAATATTGCATATTCAAACAACAATGATCCATAAGTATATGTCTCCGGTATCTTGATGGATTGCATATAGTCCTGAGGCAATGATTTATTTCTTATTTTGGAGAAAATAACTTCCTGAATGGCTCTGGCTTCTTCAATGTTTTTATCAATTATAGCTTTTTCAAATGAGGCTTTTAACTTTTCAGGATCATCACCCACTTTAACTTTTTTCTCAAGATTAATCATTAAAATGGCTTTGCGATGCCCTTTTAAGATTGGCTCCAACTGATCTGTCAGCTGTTTGTCCTCAAGCTTCTGCTTTATTTCTATTTTACTGAGTAATTTTAAATGGGAAAACTTTGATTCTGAAATATCCTCCAGAAATTCAACCCAGTTTTCAGAGGCCTGAACATCTTTATTGATCTTTTCTGTCTGATAACCTTGTAAAATCCTGATGATACTTTCAGCTCTCTTTTCCTGCAGTTCTATGTTTCTTTTTTCAGGACCTTCTACAGATGAATAAGCTCTGATTTGAATATCCTTAATTTCATAATCATTAAGTTTTAAAGAATCCGTAAGTGCCTTAATGTCAGAAGGTGCATACTCAAATTTATTCTTTTCAAAAGGTACTTCGACCTTCATACTTTTGCTGAATAACTGGTATTTTTCAGAGGTCAATTCCTTTGCTCCTGCTAATGCTTTGGAAGGAATAGTATCCATGAAAAGGCCCATTTCAAGAAGTCCCCACCTGTCCCAAGGAACGCTGAAAAAGGTATTGATATGACAAACATATTTATTACTGATCAGTAATAAATTGTATTCTAACTCTTTACCTACCAGTTCGTCCGGAATGGTACCAACTTTCACAAATACAAATCCCTTCTCATCTACCAGGGCAGTCTTTTTAAAATCTTTCCAATATACAGGTTCCATTAAATAACCATCATAGGCCCAATGTTTATTAGCCCTGTTGCCTTTAAGTTTGCACGAATACAGATCTCTGCTCACAATATCCACCGCCATCCCATCTTGTGATTTGTTAAAGAGTAACTCCAGCCATCTTGAATCTGTGAGAACAAAATAGATATCATTATCCTGAACCGTAAACCCAAATTGTACATCTGCAGGTTTTTGCATAAGCACCTGCATGCATGAGGTACATGCTTTTCCCTGATCCTGTGTCGGGTTTTTCAGACCATAAACATCTTCTGGCACTTTTAATGATTGTGTCTGACTTACAAGAGGATAAAAGAAAACAAAAAGTATAAGTAAATATTTCATGATATTATTGAATTCTAACGAAATTGAAGTTTAGAGAGATACAATATTTTTTTTAAAAAAATAAAATATATAACTGTCTGTTAAAATGATGTTATATAGGCATTTCAAAAAATTGAATATCTCCAGAATTGAAATTATGCAAAAAATTACATTTTAAAAACAAGGAAAACTGACTATATATGAAATTATCGTCAAAGAGAATTTTATCATTTATAATAATAAAAAATAAATAAAAACCGAATAAAAAACCAAAAGCCAATCCTTTTATAGATTGGCTTTAAAAGTTCAAAAAATGATGTCCCCTTAGTCCTCCAGAAGCCCCATTCTATATTGAAATGTAAGAGCTATCTGCTCTCCTTTTACTTTTGCCATGTCCGCAACTGGCCCTGAGAACTGCTCATCTATATTGGCCTTAAATAGTCGAAGCCAAACATCGAAGTGCTTGGATTCAACGGGCAACTGAGTATGGACTGGAAATGGACGTCCTTTATATTCTGGAATTCCTAATAAAAGATAATTCCAGAACTGGTACATTTTAGGAAGGTGTTTCTCCCAGTTAACCTTTGAAAAGTCATTGAAAACATAAGACAACAACTCATCTTTGTTCACCTTTTCATAAAAGGAATTTACCATACGTTTTACATCTTCCTCAGATGTAATATCCTTTAATCGGTCCGTTACCATATCACATATAGTTTAAGTCGTTATTCAGTTTAAGCTTTATTACTCCAAGCAAGTTAAAGAGCTTGATAACAGGATAAGTTGGATCAAATTCATGCCATTTGACTCCAAAGTTTGCTCTTCCTCCAAGTTTATGATGATTATTATGATAACTCTCTCCCATCATAAGAAAATCGAATGGAAGTAAATTCTTAGCTGTATCAGATACTTTGAAATTTACATATCCGAATTTATGTGCAAACCAATTGATGATTGCTCCATGTACAGGTCCCATTAAATAATGGATCGGTAACAACAAATACATCCACCATGCAGTGGCAAATTCCATATAAACAAGTGTATAAAGCACTCCCCAGCCTATCCTCACAGCCCAGATATCACCGATCTTTTCTATAAATCTCCAGTATGGTACACCTTTGGTAAATTTTGCATCAATATTGGCTCTATGATTTAGAATATCATTATAAATATTTTTTGTCTTCCACATCATATCAAATAAATTTTTGGAATAAGAAGGAGAATGCGGATCTTTATCTGTATCAGCATAGGCATGGTGTAATCTATGCATAACACCATATGCATAAGGACTTAAATAAGATGACCCCTGAAATATAAAGGTCATCACGTAAAATACTTTCTCCCAGGTTCTGCTCATTGTAAACATTTGATGAGCTGCATACCTGTGAAGAAAGAAAGTCTGAGCAAATAAAGAAAGGTACCAGTGTGCCAGAAAGAAATACAAAATAATCATATAATTAAGTTTAATAATTCGTTTTATAATAGTAAAAAAAAAAGCTATTCCTAAATCGCTCAGCCAGCTCTTTATCATCCTTAGACCTGCGAAGGATCTGATAGTCACAAAACACATTTGTTATGATTTACAAATCTGCCAGATAGCTAAAGTTTCATTCTTTTAGAATTCTCATATGTTTCGCATGCACAACATGACCAATTTATGGTTTCAGGAAAAGGGTTAGAGATGAGTTCTATACCACCTTAGAAAATTTTACTTCTTTGGTTGATGATGCTTGCATCCTCGCGTCAAGAGCCATGCAAATATTTCTCATAAAAGGTTTTCCTTTTTCTGTTACTTCCAATGAATATAATCCGAACCTGATAAGATCATCCTTCTCCAGATCTTTCATTCTTCCAATGCCATCATACAAACCGATTGATTGCTCTCCCGGTGAAGACCAGCTAGTATAAAATTTACACATGATATTAAGAATATGTTGTCTTAAAATCATATCTTGATTACTCAGAATGTGGCCTTTAAATACTGGAATTTTACCATCATTAACTTTCTCAATATAATCTTCAACAGCCTTGATATTTTGTGCATATGCTCCCCATAGATCGCTGATAGCAGATACACCAAGACCTATCAATCTTGAAGTATATTGACTGGTATACCCCATAAAATTTCTGTGAAGAGCCTTGTTAACAGAAGCTTTATACAAAGAATCTGATTTTAAGGCAAAGTGATCCATTCCAATTTCAACATATCCGCTTTGCTCCAACAGATCTCTTCCTCTTTCATATAAGTCCCTTTTGGATTCATCAGAAGGAAGATCTGCTTCTGAAAACTTTCTCTGTCCTGGCTTTATCCATGGAACATGCGCATAGCTATAAAATGCGATGCGGTCAGGTTTTAATTGTCTTACTTTTTGAACTGTATCTTCTATTCCTGATATAGTCTGAAATGGTAAACCATATATTATATCATATCCTATTGAAGTGTACCCAATTGCCCTTGCTGTTTCAGTAACTGTTTTAACACTGTCATATGTCTGAACACGGTGAATAGCATGTTGAACGATTGGATCAAAATCCTGTATACCAAAACTTACTCTTTTGAAACCTAGATCGTAAAGTGTCTGTAGATGCTGCTCCGTTGTATTATTTGGATGCCCTTCAAATCCGAACTCTGCATCAGATGATGTTGAGCAGGTATCTAGTATGCCATCAATAAGTTTCTTGAGATTTTCTGGTTTAAAGAATGTTGGAGTACCACCTCCTAAATGAATCTCTTTAATAACCGGAGTTTTTTTCATAAGCTTTAAATATAAAGCCCATTCTTTTAATACTGTATTGATATATGGAATCTCTACATCATGATTTACAGTAATCCTTGTATTGCATCCACAAAATGTGCAAAGACTTTCACAATATGGAAGGTGTATATACAGGCTTACTTCTTCATTATCATTAATAAATGATTTGAATATTTCCTCCTGCCATTTCTCCATACTGAATAAATCATTGTCCCAGTAAGGCACAGTCGGATAACTGGTGTATCTTGGCCCTGGCACATTGTATTTCCTGATAAGATTATTTTGATCCATGTCCATATTTTAGTGACAAGTTTGACTGTGACAACAACTGCGTACTTCACCATTTGAAGATACCTTGGTATTTAAACCTCTCATTACAAGCATCACCCCAACTATACATCCTATCAATGGTATGATCTTAAAAAAGACAGGTTTTATTTTTCCCCTTAAGAGATTTCCTGTCAGACCTACTGCCAGCATCATAGGCATAGTGCCTAATCCAAACAACGTCATGTAGATTGCTCCAGAAATTGAGTCTCCGGTCGCAATTGCGCTTAGCAGGGTTATATAGATAACACCACATGGTAGCAATCCATTTAAAATTCCCAATATAAATAATGAAGTAAAACTTGATTTCTGAAAATACTTTTGGAAGCCTGCTTTTACCTTTTGATTCAGGGAATTGAACAGCTGATTGAATAAAACAATTTTAATTGGGTTGTAAATGAAAATGATTGTCCCAATAATAAGAATGCCAGCACTTATAGAGAGTACTTTCTGCAGGCCCACAGCAACAAAACCTTCACCTACAAAACCTGAAACTAAACCAAAAGAAGCGTATGTAAGAATTCTCCCAAAGTTATACAAGAGATATTTAAATAGCTTATTCCACTTATTAGTTGTCCTTACGGGTAGTGCAAAGGCCAAAGGTCCACACATGCCAAGACAATGGAGACTACTTACCAAACCTATTATAAATGCAGCATAAAACATAACATTAGCTTATTATGATTGACTTTTCGTAGTAATATTTTTTCCCTCCGGAACTATAATCTACCTGAACTTTATAATATCCTTTCTGAAACAACTCTTTTCTGAAGACCTCAACACCATTCTTGGAATTGATAAGTCTTTTAACATCTTTCCCAGCATCTGAGGGTCTAAAGAATAATACTTCACCTGTTATATTATTCTGTATTAGTTCATCAGGAAATTTTATAATTACGTTATTGTCTGATACGATACAGCTTAACGAATCCTTTAATTGCATCTGATTACTTTGCTTCTCAATCTGATTTTGAAACTGTAGTTCCTTTCCGTAATAATCTTCTGTAACAAGATCAAACTCTTGCCTGAAAGCACTGATAACCAGAAAGGTCATAAAACTTACAAAACCCAGTGTAAGAATTGTTATTCTATATCCCCAGCTCATCTTTTTTTATGTTTTGTTGAAGTGTAAACTCTTTAATTCAGAGGTCCTATGAAACTGGTAGTTAAAGTTTCAAGCTCTTTGCCATCTGAATAGACACCGATTTTGATTTTAGTTTTTACTTTTGTTATATCAGCCTTACTCAGTACAATAAATGCGGCAGTCTCTGCTGTCCCCTGAGATGGAATTACCGGCTCTTTACCTACAAGTTTTATTTCTCCATTCTCCGATAAAACTTTTATCTTCACTTGAATCTCTTTGTTTGTCTTGTTGATCATTTTAATATTATAGAGATTGCTCACTTTATTATCGGGAAGCTCCTGAAAAGATACTCCAGGAGTTCTTAATATACTTGTCTCTATATCAGCCCTCATTAATAATAAGGCGAAAATAAAACCAATTAAAACCAACAGTACTGATGTATATACAGCAATTCTAGCAGTTATTTTAAAAGGTTTACTTTCAGCAATACCCTCCTCGGAATCCATTCTTATAAGACCTTCCTGTAAGCCAACATTGCGCATTATAAAATTACAAGCATCAATACAGGCTGTGCAATTAGTGCATTCCATCTGAGTTCCGTTTCTGATATCAATCCCCATAGGACATACATTTACACATTGATTGCAATCAATGCAATCTCCTTTTCCAGCTTCCTTGCGTGATTCTTTTGCTTTTAATTTTCCACGTTTTTCACCTCTTACATAATCATAGGCAACGATCAGAGAGTTCTTATCCAATAATACTCCTTGCAATCTTCCGTAAGGACAAATCGTTGTACATACCTGCTCTCTTATTCTTGAAAAGACCCAATAGAAGGCAAATGAAAATATAAGATGAGAAGTGAACAATCCCAGATGATTTGATGGATTTTCATGCATCAGCTTCATTACCTTCTCAACCCCCATGATATAGCTCAGAAATATGCTGGCTATCATGAATGAGATACTGAAGAAGATAAAATGTTTAGATACCTTTTTAAAAATCTTCTCAGTGCTAAGAGGTGCTTTATCGAGAACAGCTCTTGTTTTCCAGTCACCTTCAATCCAGTATTCGATTTTTCTGAATACTGACTCCATGAATATGGTCTGTGGACAAATCCATCCGCAAAAGACTCTTCCATATACCATTGTAAATATTCCTATGAAGACGACAAAAGCAATCATTATCAAAAGAAATATATGAAAGTCCTGTGGCCAGAATATCTTTCCCAAAATGATAAACTTCCTTTCAACAATATTTAAAAGCAATAAAGGCTCTTCATCTATTTTAATGAAGGTTCCGGCTATCATCATTCCTATAAACAGCAAGGAAAGCAAATAACGGTAGTTTGTAAGCTTTCCTTTGGAGTTTTTCGGATAAAGCCAGATTCTTTTTCCCGATCTGTCAACGGTAGAGATAGAGTCTCTGAATGACTTATCTTGGTTTACATTTGTTAAATCAGACTTTTCCATTTTGGTAATGGTATTATAGTTATGTTAGTCTTCCCCTTCGTACTTATCTCCCTGAGGGGATTTTGCATTTGTCGGATTACTTCCCTGAATACTTATAATGTAACTAGCCACTTCCTGAATTGCAGATGGACTTAGCTGAGCTTTCCAGGAAATCATTCCCTTCTGAGGTATTCCGTATTTAATAGATTTAAAGACATTCTTTACGCCACCACCATGAAGCCAGTAAGGGTCCGTGAGGTTAGGGCCTACTCCACCCTCTCCTAAGGAGCCGTGACAAGCAGCACAGTTTTGCTGGTACAGCCCTTTACCTTTTTCAATTCCTTTTAGATCTGCCAGTTTTACATTGGTTTCATCAATGCTGTTAGCTGCAAGTTTCATATATGCTTCTTTCTCTTTTTCAGCAACAGCCAGTTCCTGAGTGTATTCTTCTATTTGCAACTGACCATTTTCATTAAAATGATAATAGTAGATGTATGCAAAGGAAAACACAATGGTCGCATAGAACATGTATTTCCACCAGGGAGGAAGGTTATTATCAAGCTCCCTTATATCATCGTAAACGTGGTCAGTAAGAATACTTTCTTCCTGATCCAAAGGAACAGTATCTGTAAGCTTCTTTAAGAAACCTGCCATAACTGGCTCAGCAGATGCATTCGGCTTTGCATGATCCAGAAATACCTTTAACGTAAAAAGTATATATAGCAGAACAAAAGTTATCAATACAAGTATCACCAGTATTATAATACTGAACATACCCGTTGAATGAGGAGCTGCTGAAGCAGCATCAGCTTTTGAAATAAATGGACTTAAAACTAAAAGCAGTGAAAGTATGGATTTCATATTGATAAAATCTTTAAATATTCTCTTCATTGTTTTCTCTATTAGCTAAGATTGAATCTTCCAGAGGCATTTGCTCCATTTTAGACATTAACTTCTTGTCCGATCTGAAAACGAGCATCAACACTCCAAGAAAGAACAGAAAAAATATGACAAACGAGATGATAGGAAATATTTCTATATCTGTAATGGATGCCATATGATATTTTACAAATTTTAACATAACGAGAATCAATTATCCTGAGCTAATGGTTTTGCTTTGATATCAGTACCTAATCTTTGTAAATAGGCTATTAGCGCTATGATTTCTTTCTCACTCTTGGTTTTAACACCAGACTCTTTAAGTCTTTCAGAAATTTCATTTGCCTGTTTTCTAAGATCTTCATTAGCCTGTGCTTCATAACCCTTTGGATAAGGAACTCCCAATTGTCTCATGGCAGTTATTTTTCCCGGGGTAGCATTAGTATCTATGTCGTACTCAAATAACCATGGATATGGAGGCATGATGGAACCAGGTGACATACTTTCCGGATCCAGCATGTGATTGTAATGCCATGAGTCTGGATATTTACCTCCAACCCTGTGGATATCCGGTCCGGTTCTCTTTGAACCCCAAAGGTGAGGGTGATCATATATAAATTCACCTGCTTTCGAGTATTCTCCATATCTTTCAGTTTCAGATCTGAAAGGTCTTACCATTTGAGAGTGACAGTTATTACATCCTTCTTTGATATAAAGATCTCTTCCATGCAATTCTAAAGGCGTATAAGGTTTTACACTGGCAATAGTAGGAATGTTTGATTTAACCAGGAAGGTCGGTATCATCTCTACAATTCCACCTATCATAATTACAACAAGGCTTAGCACCATCATCTGAACTGGCCTACGCTCAATCAATCTATGCCAGTGTTCATTTTCTTCATTTGCGTCTTTGTGTATTGCAGGAGCTTCAGCCTCTTCGTTTGCAACAAATGATCCTTGCTTCGCTGTCATAAATAAATTATAACACATCACTACTGTACCTGCAATGAACATAGCACCTCCCAAGGCTCTGAGCATGTACATTGTTTTTATCTGGGTTACAGTTTCAAGAAAGTTAGGATATGCTAATAGTCCTTCTGCCGTAAACTCTTTCCACATTAAGCTTTGAGTAAAACCAGCCCAGTACATTGGGAGCGCATAGAATATGATTCCTAATGAACCAATCCAGAAATGGAAGTTTGCCAATCTTTTTGAATATAGCTCTACTCTGAATAGTTTAGGGAAGAGCCAGTATAACATACCAAAAGTCAGAAATCCATTCCAGCCCAAACCTCCGATATGTACGTGTGCTACTGTCCAGTCTGTAAAGTGACTTATAGCATTTACATTTTTAAGGGAAAGCATCGGACCTTCAAAGGTAGCCATCCCATAACATGTGAGTGCTACCACCATAAATTTTAGAACGACATCTTCACGTACCTTATCCCAGGCACCTCTCAAAGTAAGTAAACCATTTAACATACCTCCCCATGAAGGAGCTATAAGCATTACTGAAAATACAACACCAAGAGATTGTGCCCAGTCCGGAAGGGCTGTGTATAATAAGTGATGAGGACCTGCCCAGATATAAAGGAAAATTAATGCCCAGAAATGTATGATTGAAAGTCTGTAGGAATATACAGGTCTGTTCGCGGCTTTGGGAACAAAATAATACATAAGTCCCAGATAAGGTGTTGTCAGAAAAAAAGCAACTGCATTATGTCCATACCACCATTGAACCAGAGCATCTTGAACACCTGCATACCAGGAATAGCTTTTCATAAAAGATACGGGTAGCTCAAATGAGTTCACAATGTGCAATACTGCTACTGTAACGAATGTTCCGATGTAAAACCAGATGGCAACATATAAATGCTTCTCTCTTCTATTAAGAATAGTAGCAAACATATTCCATCCGAAAACAACCCAGATAAGCGTAATGGCAATATCTATAGGCCACTCCAGTTCAGCATATTCTTTGCTGGTTGTATAGCCCATAGGTAACGTAAGAACTGCAGAAAGAATGATCAGCTGCCATCCCCAGAAATTAATCTGGCTTAACACGTCACTAAACATTCTTGTTTTGCAAAGTCTTTGTAAGGAGTAATAAACACCTGTAAAAATTCCGTTACCTACAAAGGCAAAGATTACGGCATTAGTGTGTAATGGCCTAATTCTGCCAAATGTGGTGAATTCGAGTCCGAAGTTCAAAGCTGGGAAAGCGAGCTGAAGTGCTACCGTAAGACCTACGAGCATTCCTATGACCCCCCAGATCATTGTTGCATAGGCAAAATTTCGGACGATTGCATTGTCGTATGAAAACCGTTCTAAGTGCATATTACTTGTTACTTTTTTGTTTAATTTCTGATTTTTTTGAGTCAAATAACATCCTTACAGATGGGGAATAGTCGTCTTCATATTGTCCGTCCCTGATAGCCCAGATAAAGGCTCCCAGAAACGATCCTGCTACCAGCAGGCTGAAAATCACAAGTATGATCAGTACACTCATTGTTTATTGTTTGATACAAATTAATATGTAAACCAATCAGGGAAGAATGAGGTAAGACACCCTGGAAAATGATATTTGTCACTTTTATCTCAGTCCATACTTTTTTGCCCAAAAACTGCTCATTATGGTTACGAACAATACAACTGATACTGAACTGATTGGCATTAGCAGAGCTGCTACTAGGGGCTTTAATAAACCTTGAACTGCGAAATACAATCCTATTACATTATAGGATAAAGAAATAGCAAGACTACCATAAACTGATCTCACACAGGCTTTTGCATATTTCAGAAAGACAGGTAAGCGAGAAAATGCTGAAGCATCCAATATCGCATCACATGCGGGCGAAAAACTTCCACAGTTTTCTGTAATGCTGATACCACAATTACTTTGTTGCAATGCACCGGCATCATTCAAACCATCTCCTATCATCATCACCTTCCCTTCTTGATTTAGCTTTTTTATGTAATCCAGTTTACTTTGAGGAGTCTGATTAAAATGTAGATTGGACGGTGTAAAGTAATTACTCAGATAACCTTTCTCTGAATCATTATCTCCGCTTAATATGTGAAGCGAATAATCCCTTTTTAATATTCCGGATATTTGATCAAAGCCTTTCCTGTAGCTATTTCTGAATACGAAACATCCTTTAACTTCATCATTGATCTTTATATATACCTTAGAACCTGGAACCATTCCAGTATCTTTATTGAGCTCAAGACCTGCAATTTCAGCTGTTCCCACAATGACTTCAATGTTATTGAATTTCCCCTTAATTCCTTGAGAAGGTAGTTCAATAAATGAATCAGGCTTTAAAGAGGAATCTACTTTAAGAAAAATATAAATGCTTCTGGAAAGCGGATGGGTAGAGTTTTTAACAAGCGATTTAACCATCTCTGATTGTGCATCGGTAAGCTCTCCAAAAAATGACACTTTAGGATTTTCAGTAGTGGTGATCGTTCCTGTTTTATCGAATACTATGGAATCATTATGTGCAAGCTTTTCAATAGTTTCAGTATTTTTCAGAAACAGTCCATTTCTCCCCATTATGTTCATTGCTTTTCCAAAACCAAACGGAATGGCCAAAGCAAAAATGCAAGGACAAAATATGATAAGGACAGAAACCGCTGCATGCAGCGCAATTCCAGGATCTTTTCCAATCCAATATATATAAGATCCAAGGCTGATAATCAATACAGCTATTGTAAAGTATTTCCCGATTTTGTTCGTAAATTCAACAAGACCATTGAGTTTGTTGATTGTATTGTCTTTGTTCCATAGCTGAGTCAGATAACTTTCTGACACTTCTTTACTAGTGATGATTTTAACGGCAGAGCCATCTTGTCTTCCACCTGCATATACCTTTTGACCGGTTTCCTTTGTGATCAGACTTGATTCCCCTGTAACAAAGCTGTAATCAATAACTCCTGTACCTTCAAGAATATAGCCATCGGCGGGAATTATTTCTTTATTACGAATTAAAATGGTATCACCTGCTTTCAGTTTATCCAGGGTAACATAGCGTTCAGAATTGTTTTCAATTTTTGTAACAGCCAATGGGAAATATGACTTATAATCTCTTTCAAAAGAAAGAGCCTCATAGGTTTTATTCTGATACCATTTTCCAATCAGTAAAAAGAATATTAATCCTGAAAGCGAATCAAGATATCCGGGTCCTGCTCCTGAATAAATTTCATAGATACTTTGAGAAAAAGCAGCAATGACTCCCAATGCAATCGGTAGGTCTATATTAACAGTTCTTGTTTTTATAGCATTCCATGAACTTATAAAATAATCAGCTGAACAATAAGTAAATACAGGAAGAGAAAGAATCAGGCTCAGGTATATAAACAGACCTTTAATATCACCTGAAAATTTATCAGAAACAGAAAGATATTCGGGAAGGCTCAGCATCATAATATTTCCAAAGCAAAAACCTGCAATACCAATCTTATATAGAAGAACTTTATCAACTGTTTTCCGATTGATTTCTTTTCCGTTAAAATTAATAACAGGAGCATATCCCAGCGAAGTCAGCAGCTCAGCTAGTTGCCTTAAAGATATCTTATTATTAAACTGAATGTTTATTTCCTTTTTCCTGAAATGGACATTGGATGCTATTATACCCGGATGAATCTTTTGCATATTCTCCAACAACCATATGCAAGAGCTGCAGTGTATGGATGGAATATAGAATGTAACACCGAACTTATCTCCTTCCTTAAAATCCAATACCTTTGCAATGATAGTTTCTTCATCAAGAAAAGCGTATTTAGATTTACCTGCTTCTTCAATTTTATTTCCAGGATTATTTGTATCCAGAGCATAATAATCGCAAAGCAGATTAGCATCAAGAATTTCATAAACGCTTTTACAACCATTACAGCAGAAGACCTTTGTGTCAATTTTAATATCTGCCCCTTTACAGTCATTTCCGCAGTGATAGCATTTAACTGAATTTTGTTCTACGATGCTTTCCATACTTCCTCCTTTTGAATGTATTTCAGACTATTGTTAAAAAATATAATACCAGCAGAGATCAGACTGACCAACTTAATTATTTCCGCAACTACATAAATTATGTGAGGTGATCCTCCTGAAGGTATTCTTCCATCTATAATGATCTGTGCTCTTTCATCAAGTGCTGGCAACAGCCAGGTTGTCTGAAAGAGAAGAATCATAGATAGCAAACCTAGAAGGAGTCTGAATTTAACAGAAGGCCTTGTAATGAAACTTAATACAATAAGAATAATTGAAAATAGCAGCTCGATTTTGTTAAGTGCACCAAAAACCAATCTTCCTATACCCAGACCAATTCCAAGAGTGACATTAGGGGCCTGAAATTTAAGAGGAGCTTCAAGAAATGAAATGCCCAGGATCATGCCGGCCCATAAAAATATAAGTAAGAGCATAATTCCCCTGTATCCCTGTTTTTCCATACATGTTGTTTTGAACAAAGGAACTCGATTTTAAAAAGGAGATAAATGACAAATATCAGCTTTTCAGATAATCTTCGTCATCATTGCCTGTTGCACAATCACTTATATTTGAACCAATAAACTGTAGAACAATGGAAGAATACTTCTATGAAATAGATTTGTCCTGGAAATCAGAAAAAGCCGGATTTCTCACCTCACATGGAGTTGATGAGATAAAAGTTTTTTCCCCCATAGAAACACCAAGAGAGAAAAAGAATCAGTGGACTCCGGAACAGTTGCTTGGAGCTTCTGTCTCTTCTTGCTTTATGACAACATTTCTGGAAATAGCGGAGAAAAATAACCTCGAAGTAATTTCTTATCAAAGTCAGTGTTTTGTTAAGCTTGAAAAAAAAACAGATAAGTTTACAACGGAAGAAATTCTGATCAGACCAATTGTAAAGCTTAAAAGTAATAATTCTTTTTTACTTGCCCAGAGATGCCTGGATGAAGCAGAAACAGCATGCCCATCAAGAAAAGCATTAAAAATCAGCATTGAAATTCATCCGATTTTTGAATATCTGAATAAACCAGGAAAAAAATCCAAAACCTGATGTATCAGGGCCTGTCCTCGTATCCCCATTCCCGCTCATTCAAAGTCTTGCCGGAATGTTTACCAAATTTTAATACGGAATATACCATCCATAAAATCAGAAAAGGAGATATTGAGAAAAGCGAAAGCATGATCTCCAACTCAACATCCATCCTGGATAAAGCGGTAAAAACAAAAAGGAAGAGTGTAACAAAGATGACAGATAGTTTATAATTTTTCATACTTACAAAACCTCTGAGCATATCAAATGTTACAGATCATTCTGGGTTAAGTTATAATGCTTTAATTTTGTTTTGATTAGCGATGAATTCAAAATTTTTAAAGAATTCTACCACTGTTTTTTACATCTAAATATTTAACTATAAAAACCAGATGTGGATTTTGTTTTCATTTGAAAATTATACTAGTTATATTATTTTTTTATATGATTAGTGTATTAATTCCCGTCATTAAGGTATTGAATAGGGCAATTTATAATACGTTCCATTATATTAGTTTTGTTAATTTTATCCTCGATGAGAAAAGTAACAAAAAGAATCAAAGGCTATAAGGAAATTTCAGAAAATTATCACCATCAATTGGATGAATATTATCAAAGACTATTTTAACTCCATTTCAGCATTAAAAGATGAAACATGGATCAAGGTTTTACCGCTTTTTGAACATAAATTATTATTAAAAAACCAATACTTTATAAATGTAAATGAAACAGCAAATAAAATCGGGCTTTTAGAATCTGGAGTAGTAAGGGCTTACTTTATAAATAATGAAGGTAAAGAATATAATAAACAGTTTTTTGCAGGTCCAAGTATAATTGGCGCTTATACCTCTTTATTGACAGGGCAACCTAACTTAATAGCTCAACAAGCACTCACAGACTGCAAGGTGTATACATGTGACTATAAAGCATTAACGTCTCTTTTCGACACCCATCAGGACCTTGAACGTCTGGCAAGAAAAATTGCTGAATTTTATTTTATGGAAAAAGAAAAGAAAGAAATCGAAATAGCACTGCTGGATGCTTCTCTTCGCTATAAAATTTTCCAAAATGAATTCCCTAAATTAGAACAACACATTTCTCAATTTCACATTGCTTCTTATTTAGGTATATCTCCTACACAGTTAAGCCGAATTAGAAATATGGCAGCTAAGGGATAAGAGTTATGCTCATTTCTTTACATATGTAAATGTAAATTTATTTTACACTTTTTTACTTTGCATGGTTAATGAAAACGAGCATTGTATGAAAAGAGGAACTATCTTACCCCTGATTTTTATCTCCATTATAATTATATTGGAGTCTTGTTCTATTCATCCCGTGGCTTGGAATCCAGATAAAACACCTTCTTATTCAGCTGCAACAAAATTCAATGAGAAATTAACATCTGCCATTAAAATAGATTTAAATAAATGGGAAGGCCCTGAAGATATTGAATTTGATGATTCAGGTAATTTATATTGCGGTGTTCATAACAAGGATTTTACCGACGGCAGAATATTAAAAATATATCCTTCTGGCAAAGTTGAGGAATTTTATGATTCGGGTTCCTGGGTTTCAGGTTTGCACTTTTATAATAATAATTTAATTGCTCTTAGCCACAAAGAAGGGTTAATCAGTATTAATCAGGATAAAAAAGCTACTGTATTAGCAGACAAAGATGAAGATGGAAATCGCTTTTATATTCCTAATGGTATAGATATCGCCCATGATGGCAAAATCTATTTCTCTAATACTTCTGAAATTTCCGCCTACAACATTAAATATGGAAGAAAATTAATATTAGAGATGAAACCCCGTGGTGGCGTGTATTGCTTCGACCCAAAAACTAATTATTTAACCACACTAATTAAAGGAACATTCTTTGGTAATGGGCTAGTGCTATCAAAAGATGAAGACTACCTTTTGATGGTAGAAACTACCAAATACAGAGTGTTGAAATACTGGATTGAAGGTGAAAAAAAAGGTCAGACAGACATTTTTATTGATAATTTACCAGGCTTTCCCAATGGCATTTCCATCAGAGAAGATGGCACATATTGGCTTGGCTTTACCACCAAACGTAATGAAGCTTTAGATAAAATTCATCCTAAAATAAATATGAAAAAACTCGTTTATTGCCTTCCACAAATAATTCAACCAAAAGCAGATAAATTTGGAATGATCATGAATATTTCAGCTGATGGTAAAATCTTAGAAACCCTATACGATACGAAAGGAGTAATTTTATCTGAAGCAGGCGCAGTAAAAGAGCATAAAGGCTTTCTTTATATTGGAGGGGATGTAGTCAGATACATAGGAAAATATAAGCTAGAATGATATCTGCAAAATATAATTTGAGTTAATGCATTAGTTCTCGTTTGCTTATCGGACGGTGCCTGAGGAATTTTAGTAAATTCCTCACAGCCCTTTATTCTTTTGGTTACTTTTCTAATCAAGGAGAAAGGTAACAAAACTAATATAATGGAACGTATTATAAATTGCCCTATTCAATACCTTAATGACGGGATTTAAAACACTAATCCTAAATATAATTTATCTTTAATATTCTTTTTAGCATAGATTGATCAATGTATCAGGAACTCATTTAAACCAATACTGATAAGCATGCTTAAACTTCTAAAATTTTATAGCAACAGATGATAATACCAATACACTTTTATCTGACTGATTATCTTTATTAAGAAATACTTTATCCTTTGATTCAAATACCTTACCCTCTATTCTCCATAATAAATTTTCTGCAAGCCTGATATTAAGCCCTACAGAACCTGCAAATGTTTGAAAACCATTCTTAGTTCCCGTATAAATTATAACACCATTCTTATCATTATAATATTCGCATCTGACAACTGCGCTGGTTCTATCAGTAATTGAATAATTTAAAATTATATTTGGATTAAACCACAGATAATTGCCTGAGGCTTTTCTTTTCTTTTGAAATCCAATGTCAAAAGAACATAACAATGTGAATTTAGACAGTTGGGCGCGACAATAAAAGTTGTTGAAGAATCTTCGTGCAGATAATGAATCCGTATTTGGAATTCCTGCAGTTGGTTCATATGCTCCTGCTTCCTTACCTAAAAAAGTGCTGTAATTCAAAAGCAAATGCTCTGTTGGTTTGAATTGAATCTGAGTTCCCAGGGCTTTGTTTTTATTATGATCAGTTATATTCTGCCACCCGTTTAAAATAAGACCATTGATCTTTAACTTATTATTGATGTCATATGATGCCCTGACTCCAGTCTCATAGTAAGGTGTATTTTCTGCCATCATCGATCTTGATAAGGTAAGGTTTTCAGAAGAAATAGCACTTTCAGATCCGATATGAGAAGTAAATATCCCTGCATCTATCCATAAATTTCTTATTGGCTGATAACCCGCGTAAGCCTCATAAACATATTTGAGCATTGCAGGCTCGTTGGCATAGTTGTATTCTACATAAGTACCAGCCTGAAGCGCAAGGATCCCCCTTACCTTATCTTTAAAATAATCCACTCCGACAATGCCGTTATTAAGGTTAAATTCATTATGTCTGTTGTGAGAATAAAGAAAACTATTGCCTGTAACGAGCTCTCCATCTATTCGGGAAGGAGGCTGATTAAAATTATAGCCATAAAAGATGTCCGCAAAACCCCAGAAAGATAATCCTGATGAATCCTTTACAGATACACTATCCTTATTCTGAGCAGAACTTAAGAAGGCATTGTTCATCATAATAATGAACACACACACAAATATCAACCTTTCCATTTTGGAACAAAGTAAAGTCTTTTATAATTATTTTTTAAAACAAATTACATGAAATAGAGAATGAAAGTCAGAGTTTTGGTCCTGAACACTTATGCAAACTATTGATTATCAATAAAAAAAATCTTATTGGGTAGCCTTTATATAATAAATTTAGAAAATAAGGTTTTTTTTGCTTTTTTGCGGCTTCGGTGGAGATTATCTACCCGACAATTTAATGCAATGTTTGATTTATTATTTAAAAATATAGAACGGAAAATAGAGATTACAGAAGAAGATAAAGCCTTCTGTAAGACTCTCTTTATTCCTAAAAAGCTTAGAAAAAAGCAATATCTGTTGCAGGCCGGAGATATATCAGAATATGTTGCTTTTGTTAACAAAGGATTATTAAGGTCCTATTCAGTAGATGAAAAAGGTGAAGAACATATAATTCAATTTGCTCCCGAAGACTGGTGGATTACTGATATGAACAGTTTTCTTACCTGTGAAGAAGCTATATATAATATAGATGCGCTGGAGGATACTGAAATACTATTACTGGACAAACCATCTCAGGATAAACTATTTGAACAAATTCCAAAGTTTGAACGATACTTCAGGATATTGATTCAGGCTAGTTTTGTTGCTATGCACAAGAGATTGCTTTCTACCATTACTAATACCGCAGAGGAGAAATATATGCGTATGTTGAAAACATATCCGGATCTGGTACAGCGGGTACCTCAACATATGATTGCATCCTTTCTTGGAATAAAGCCTGAAACAATCAGCAGAATAAGGAAAAAGCAGGCCTCCAATTCCTGAAATTCTATGACTTTAATCAATGCTTTTTCTTGATGCAGGTCAATGTCTCGAACCACCAATATGCCCTATCTTTGTGTTATAAATTTAAATAATTCAAACAAGAACGGATGAAAAAGACCATTGCAGTTATCGGAGCCGGAGGAGCAATGGGCTCGGCATTGTCCAAAAGCCTTGCAGCCAGCGGACATCATATTCTGTTAATGGATAAGGATTCTGAAAAATGTCATAAGACGTATGATAGTATTTTGGCAGAATTACCCAATGCTGATATTGAAATATTGAATTGTATTCATGAAGGTTCCTGGGAAGCTGATGTAATCATTCCGGCAGTATCTTATGAAGTACAGCAGGAAATTGCAGATTATATAAAGGATGTGGTAACTGGAAAAATCGTTATAAGCCTTATAAATCCGATGAATGAAGATAAGAGCAAATTACTGACCTCTCCACTCTCAAGCGCAGCTGAAGAGTTACAGAACTATCTTCCCTATTCAAAAGTTGTGAAGGCATATAATACGATCTTTCCTAGGGATTTTAAAAATATATCGAATGCAGATTGTTTTATAGCAGGAGATGACGAAACAGCTGTTGCTACTGTTGCTTCACTGGCAAAGGATTCAGGCATGGTGCCTCAACTGTCGGGAAATCTGAGTGCAAGCAGGACGCTTGAGGGAATGATGCTCATTCTTATACAATTGTGCAGAAGAAATAATATTCCAGAATCAGGATACTTTAAGATCTTTTTTCCGAAAAGCGGATAGTTTTCTGATAACATAAAATTGATCTGAATCAATGCATTTTCTTAATCCAGGTCAATGGAAATAAATATTCAAATGATATAACTTTGTGTTAGTAAATCATTGAAAAAAAATAAATAATTATTAAAACTAAAATAAACCTAAAATCTAAAATCAAAACTATGAAACGTAATGGTCTTTTTGTTGCAGTAATTTTCGCCTTTTTAGCAATGGCTTTCACTGCAGGAACAACAGAGTACAAAGTTGATGCAAAACAAAGCAAAGTTGTATGGCTTGGTAAAAAAGTAACTGGTGAACACACTGGCGGTATTAACATTGCAGATGGTAAACTTATCTCTGACGGTAAAAATTTCACAGGTGGTTCTTTCACTATCGACATGGCATCTATGACTTGTACAGACGTTGCTGATCCAGCCTATAATGAAAAATTCATAGGACACTTGAAATCTGACGATTTCTTCTCAACTGCAAAATTTCCTAAATCAAATTTTGTAATTACTAAAATTACTTCTACTGGTAAGGATCAGTACAACGTTAAAGGAAAACTTACTATCAAAGGTATCACTAACGAAATTGAATTCCCTGCTACTATCCAGACTGTTGGAAAACAAATCAAAGCAAACGCGAAGATTGTTGTTAACAGAACTAAATATGATATCAAATATGGCTCAGGAAGTTTCTTTGATAACCTTGGTGACAAGGCAATCAATGATGATTTCGAATTAAATGTCGACCTGGTAGCTGCAAAATAAGCAGAAACAAAAAGAGGGCTGACAAATAGAATCAGCCCTCTTTTTTTTCCTACCATAATTTCAAATATTATGAACAGGACAGATTTCTTAAAAATATTAGCATTAATGCCATTCGCTGGAGGAGCTGTGAATCTTAAAGAACTCAATAAATTCACTTCGGAATTTGAATCCACGGAAACCATGCCTGTTTTATTTCTGGGTCATGGAAGTCCCATGAACGCATTGCAACAGAATGAATTTTCTAAGGGATGGCAAGAGACTGGAAAAAGTCTACCAACTCCCAAAGCTATTCTTTGTATATCTGCCCACTGGGAAACAAAGGGTACTTTTGTAACTGCAATGACAAAACCTAAAACCATTCATGATTTCGGTGGTTTTCCAAGAGAATTACATGAGTATCAATACCCGGCTCCGGGAAGTCCTGAACTGGCTAATGAAGTAAAAGGAATTGTAAGAAAAACTTCAGTTGAGTTAGATCACAACTGGGGATTGGATCACGGGAGCTGGAGTGTGATTACTCATTTGTACCCCGGAGCCAATATCCCAGTCATTCAAATGAGTATGGATTATACTAAAGATCCCTTATGGCATTATGAATTGGCAAAGGAGCTTTCGGTTTTAAGGCAAAAAGGAATACTTATTATGGGAAGCGGTAACATAGTCCATAATTTACATCGGGCCGACTGGAATACCAAGGGAGGTTTTGACTGGGCAATTGAAGCAAATGAAAAGGTAAAAAAACTGATATTGGAAAACAATCACAAATCCCTCGTTAACTATCATCAGCTAGGGAAAGAAGTGCAGCTGGCTGTGCCAAGTCCTGAACATTATATGCCATTGCTTTATGCCTTAGGCTTAAAAAAGAATGAGGAAACCCCTGTTCTTTTTAATGATAAAACTGAGCTTGGGTCTATATCAATGACATCTGTTAAACTTTCAAAATAAAACTTTTAAAAAATATAATATGGCAAAATGGATTCTAGACCCAGCGCATAGCGAAATAGGGTTTAAGGTAAAACACCTTATGATCAACAATGTGAAAGGACACTTTAAGTCTTTCTCATCTGAAGTTGAAACTCAGAACGATGATTTTAAAGGTGCAAAAATTGAATTTTCTGCAGATCTTTCTTCTATCGATACTGGAAATGAACAAAGAGACGGTCACTTAAAATCGGCAGATTTCTTTAATGCAGAAAAACATCCTAAATTAATTTTCACAGGGAAAAAGTTTGATGGATCAACACTAGAGGGAGATCTATCAATTGCCGGAATTGTCAAACCTGTTAAACTTAATGTAGAGTTTGGTGGAGTAGCTAAAGATCCATGGGGAAATACAAAGGCAGGTTTTACGGTTACAGGCAAAATTAACAGAAAGGACTGGGGTATCAACTGGAATGCTACTCTTGAAACAGGGGGTTTTCTCGTAAGTGATGAGGTTTTTCTTACTGCTGAAGTACAATATCAGAAGCAAGTTTAATAATTCAATGCTTACAGTCCATTTCTTCATCTCTTATCGGAATGGACTGTTTTACTTTTAGTTCTGCACTTTTAATAATTCCCAAATCGATGTAATTCTAATTGTATTTTAATTCCCTGTAGAAACCTAAGAACTATTATTAGGGTTAATTCTTGCAGATTATGGAAAAAACAATTATTGTTTCAAATCGTCTTCCTGTAACCTTAAGCAGAAAAGACAACAAGGTAGTCTTTACACCTAGTCCCGGAGGACTAGCTACGGGACTTGCCGGTGCCAGCAAGGACATGAACTCAGTATGGATAGGCTGGGCAGGTTTCGCCCTTGATGGATTTCATGACAATATTGAAGAAATTAAATTAAACCTTGAGAAACAAAGACTTATCCCTATTTTTCTTAATGAGGAAGATGTAAACCAATTTTATGAGGGATTTAGCAATACTACACTATGGCCATTGTTTCATTCTTTTCCCACCTATACATCCTGCCATGAAGATCAATGGGAAGTCTATCAGAAAGTCAACGAAATATTTTGCGAAGAAGTCCTTAAACATGCGGGAGAAGACGATCTCATCTGGATCCATGATTATCACTTATTGTTATTACCAGGACTTATCAGAAAAAAATTACCCAAAGCTAAAATAGCCTATTTTCAGCATATCCCCTTCCCATCTTATGAAATCTTCAGAATACTCCCATGGAGAGAACAAATCCTTGAGGGGGTTACCGGAGCTGATCTTGTTGGCTTTCACACTCATGATGATGTAAAACATTTCCTCACTTCTATCCAAAGGATATTAGGAATGGAAAATAAAATGGGAACTGTAAGAGCTGAAGAACGAATTTTCAAGGTAGATGCTTTTCCATTAGGTATCGATTATTACAAATACAGAGAAATGTCTATGCTAAAATCAACTGAAAGGCAGGTTGGCTTGCATAGAAAACAGTTTCAGGATGTTAAGATTATACTTTCAATTGACAGACTCGATTATACCAAGGGAATTCCCGAACGACTTAAGGCATTTGATATTTTTCTTGAAAAAAATCCTGAGTTCAGAGAGAAAGTCTCACTGCTAATGATTGTTGTACCATCAAGAGAAAAGGTTCAGCTTTATAAGAATCTTAAAATGGAAATAGATGAGATGGTCGGCAATATTACTTCTAAATATCGTACTGTTAACTGGACTCCAGTCCTTTATTTTTACAGATCATATCCCCTGCAATCCCTTTCAGCATTTTATAAGTTAAGCGATGTCGCATTAATAACCCCCTTAAGGGATGGAATGAACCTCGTGTGTAAAGAATATGTAGCTAGCCGGAATGATGAAAGTGGTGTTTTGATTCTTAGTGAAATGGCAGGTGCAGCCAAAGAGCTTTCGGATGCATTGATAATCAATCCTTATAATGTAGAAGAATGTGCCAATGCGATAAAAACAGCATTATGCATGCCTCTTGATGAACAAAAAAGAAGAATGTCTGAAATGCAATACCTTCTGGCCAAGTATGATGTTTCAAAATGGACAACAATATTTCTTAAATCCATGGAAGAGATTGTCCAGAAACAAGAGGAACTTGCTATGAAGAGGCTTACACCAGAACTTAAACACAAGGTCATTTCAGATTTTAATTCTTCCAAAAAGAGAATATTGTTTCTTGATTATGATGGTACACTTGTTTCCTTTCAGAACAGGCCGGAACATGCCAAACCGGACAAAGATCTTTATGAAATTATGAGCAGGCTCTGTGCTACCCAAAATCTTAAAGTCGTAATTATCTCGGGAAGGAACAAAGCAACACTGAGCGAGTGGTTTGGTCATTTTGATATGGATATTATAGCTGAACATGGATTGTGGATGAGAAGAGATAATAATTGGAAAATGATGTTCCAGCTTAATGATGATTGGAAAAAAGAGTTATCTACGATCCTTAATTTATTTGTTGAAAAAACTCCAGGGTCTTTTGTAGAAGAAAAAGACCACTCACTAGTCTGGCATTACAGAAAAGCAGATGATGATCTTTCAAATGCCAGAAAAAAAGAACTTCTGGATTATCTTCAGTATCTTACTACCAATATGGGATTGTCTGTTCTTGAAGGTAATAAAGTAGTGGAAATAAAAAGTGCTTTGATCAATAAAGGCAGAGCAGTAAAAAAATACCTAAAGGCACCTTTTGACTTTATCCTGGCTGCCGGAGACGACTGGACAGATGAAGATATGTTCAAAGAAATGCCTGAACATGCTTATACTATAAAAATTGGTTCATCTTTATCAGCAGCCAAATATACACTTCCACAATATATTCAGGGAGTCAATTCAGGTATAAGGACTATCCTGTCTGATATTGCAGAAAAAACACAAAAATTGTTTTAATGAAAATTCTTATTATCGAAGACGAGAAAAAGGTAGGTTCATTACTTAAAAGAGGACTGGAAGACAGTAATTATACTGCAGATCTTGCATTAACAGGTGAAGAAGGAGTTGATTTAGCTTTTTCTTATGAATATCAGTTAATAATATTGGATATAAATCTACCTGATATAAATGGCATTGAAGTCTGTACTAAAATAAGAGCACAAAAATCCACACCTATCCTCATGCTTACAGCTCTTGGTACCATTGATGATAAGGTTAACGGACTAGATTCCGGTGCAGATGATTATCTCCTAAAACCTTTTCAATTCAGAGAACTGCTTGCAAGAGTCAGGGCCTTAACAAGAAGGCCGCCACTTCCTAATGACAGGATATTCAGAATAGCTAATCTCGAACTTGACCTTGATACCAAATCTGTAATCAGAGGTGGCAAAAGAATTGACCTTACTGCCAAAGAATACGGATTGCTGGAATTTATGATAAAGAACAAAGGTAAAGTATTGTCCAGAGCAGATATTGCAGAAAACGTATGGGATCTCAACTTTGACACTGGCACCAATATTATAGACGTTTATATTAATTATCTTCGCAAAAAAGTAGACAGAGATTATTCTCCCAAGTTAATTCACACCCTTATCGGGTTGGGATATATACTTAAAGAAGAAGATTAAAATGAAAATAAGAAACAAACTTACTTTACAGTTTACAGGGATTGTCTTTTGTATTCTTATTTTATTCAGTATCTGTATATATTACGCGTTCTGCCAATACAGAGAATTCACTTTCAGAAAGCGACTAAGAGAAAAAGCTTTAAATACCGCTAAAATTCTAATTGAAGTAGATGAAATAAATGCTGAGTTATTAAAAAAACTCAGACGAAATTACCTTCAGTCGCTTCATGAAGAGTATGTGAGGATCTATGATAAAAATAACAACCTGGTATATAGAGATGATACAATAAGGTTTAAAATTCCTGACGAAAAACTTCAAAAGATCAGAGATGAAAAAAAATATTCCTTCAGGATAGAAGACAGGCAGTTTGTAGGTCTTGACTATAAAAGCACTTATGTCATAACTGCCTCAGCTATTGACATGGAAGGCCACAAAGCTACTAACTTTCTCGCTATTGCTTTAGCAGCAGGAAACTTGTTTGGACTAATAATTATTTTTTTTACAGGACGATTTTTTTCATCAAGGGCCTTATCTCCTATTTCAGACATTATTCATGAAGTCGATAATATTAAGGAAGGACATGCAGGCCTCAGATTAACGGAGCGAAAAGGACGAGATGAAATTGCCCAACTTGCCAATTCCTTTAATCAGATGTTTGACAGAATTGAAGATACATTTGAACAGCAAAATAAATTCATAGCTCATGCCTCTCACGAACTGAGAACCCCTCTGACATCTATTACAGGAGAAATTGAAGTTGCTTTGCTTAAAGATCGCTCTACTGAAGAATATAAAGAAACGTTGCAATCATTACTGGAAGAATCTCTCAGTCTCACAGAATTATCAAATAAGCTTTTGGAGTTAATTCAGGCTGATAAACAAATTATGATTTCTGAAAAAGTCAATTTAAGATACTTATTGGATAGACTTGAAGAGGAAGTATTAAAAAGAAAATTTTCCAGATCACTCTTAATAGAAAATCATATAAGTAAAGATCTGAGTGACATTGAAATTACAGGAAATGAAGATCTTATAAGAGTAGCTATGATAAATGTTATCGATAATGGATTTAAATATTCTGACAAAGACGTAAATCTAAAAATTTTTTCTAAAGAACCTGCCCATATAAGCTTTAGTATAAGCGATGAAGGATCTGGAATAGATAAAGATGAACTCACAAAAATTCTCAAACCATTTTACAGAAGTCGCAGAACCCTTTCAGCAAGTGGCTTTGGAATAGGGTTATCTCTTACAGATAAAATTATTAAACTCCATGGTGGAACTTTAATAATTAAATCTGTCATAAGCAAAGGCACTTCGGTAACGATTACATTACCCGTTTAATCTTGTAATCTGGAAATATCTTTTCCAAGCATTTTATTGATCTGAAAATGCATGAAATTGTCCATAGATGAGTTTCTTTTGGTGTTCTCATTAAAATTTAAAGGCTTGATAATATATCCATCAATATTAAAATACTCCGCCTCAATTCTGTCTTTGTCATCATTTGAAGTAGTCATAATAAATATTCTGACTAAGTCATACTTACTGTTTTTCCTCATTCTTTTTAAAAACTCAAAACCATTCATTTTAGGCATGGACAAATCCAATACAATGATATCCGGAATTGAAATTTTATTTTTTCCTTCAAGCAATTCAAAAGCTTCAATTCCATTATAGGCAGTATAGAATACTATAGGGATATTAAACTTTAATAATGCCCTTTCAAAACAGATTACGTCTAATTCATCGTCCTCTATATAAAGAATTGATTTTGCAGCCATTTACTATATAATTAATTGCTTGTAAAGATGCCTTTATTGAGTTTCATCCACTTGTGATTTATATCATTAGGAAAAACCAATAAGCAAAAAGGATACTTTTATCTAGAATTATAACTTCGAAAAATAAACAGTTGATGTGTGTATAAAATTAGAATTTGATTAAAATTTCTTAATAAGACGGCCATCTCCTGGTTTTGTGCATAATTTTTCATTTTAAGAAGACAGCCTGTTCATTTTAAAGGTTCATTCATAAGCATTATAAAAGGAAGAAAAATAAAATTTAGCTTTTAAATGAGGTTATATTTAAAATATAATCAGAGGAACAAAAAATTAGACAAGCTATATACTTTTTTCTATTAATTAAGGAGCGATGAAAGAGGTAGAATTTACAATCAATTAAAATAAAAAAAGACAAGCCCATATCAGACTGTCGACACGCTCATATTTCTATGTTGGAAAAAATGTTATGTGACTTTTTCAAGTGCAGATAAACGATTTTTTTATATATCCGTGAGCATTTAATGGTCAACAGCACGGGCTTGCCACTTCAAATGTATGAAATTTATAAGTACTGAAAAGGATTTTTATAAAAAAAAATCAACAAATTTTTAATCGTTATCCTTCTTCCCTTGAATGAACCTCTTTTTACAAAAAATCGTTTTTACACAATTTTTTATTCATGTCCAATTTGACAAATACCTGATAGTATTCTATTAATACTGAACTAAAGTTAAAACTCAAATTTATTAGTATTTGAATCGGAATTTCCAGGATAGCTGCATTTACTATTTCTTCAGAACATCTAATTAAATTTCAGACATACTATTATTACAATTGAGCTAAACGATAATTAAAAACTATCATTCTAATAAATCAATCAAAATTAAACTGTATAAAAGCAATTGCAATCCCCCTCATCTCCTTTCTTATTTAAAAAGAAATTTTAAACTAGACTATAATCTGTCCGTGTTCAACAATGAAAATAAAGTTTGAAATAATTGGGGTCTTCGATAAAATGAAAAAATTCAAAACTGTCCTACCCTCATTTAAAATTATAACTATTCTAAGAAACAAAAATCCTTCCTCTTAACTGAAGACATAAAACAAAAACCCAAACTATACTACAATTAATCTAAATAATAGATCAATATAGTAGGCTTTTCATACTGGTAGGATATCCAGATATATTTTGGATATTTCTGATAAACATCTACTTTTGAAATATCATCCGGCCAAATGATATAACATTATTACCCAATAAGTCTTCAATGGTCTAATTATAATCATTGTCTAGATTTTTATGGCTTATTGTGGATTCTGATCAATTTTGTTTGATTTAAAAATATACTTTCATGTCTGAGGAAAAAATTCCACAAACCGCATTAGGCGATGTGGCGGCCAGGCAGTTGGCTATTGCCACACGCACTGTGCCACAACTATCAACCATCACTCCACGCTGGTTAACTCACTTGCTGAACTGGATACCGGTAGAGTCTGGTATTTACAGAGTCAACAAAGTAAAAGATGCTAACAGCGTACAGGTCGACTGCTCAGCTAGAGATGAGCGGGAACTTCCTTCAACTTTTGTTGACTATATAGAAGATCCGAGAGAATATCTTTTAAGCGCTGTTAATACTGTATTAGACATACATACTCGTGTTTCTGATCTTTATAGCAGACCATACAATCAGATCAGTGAACAGCTAAGATTAGCAATTGAAACCATAAAAGAAAGACAGGAAAGCGAGCTGATCAACAATAAAGAGTATGGTCTTCTGAGCAGCATTGCTCCTTGCCAGAGAATAACGCCACGCAAAGGAGCACCAACTCCTGATGACCTGGATGAACTAATTACGAAAGTATGGAAAGAACCTGGATTCTTTCTGCTTCATCCATTAGCTATTGCAGCTTTTGGCCGGGAGTGTACAAGAAGAGGTGTTCCACCTCCTACAGTATCTCTTTTCGGATCGCAGTTTATAACCTGGAGAGGAATTCCACTTATCCCATCAAACAAGGTTCCGATTGAAAATGGTAAAACCAAAATACTACTGATCAGAACAGGAGAAAGTCGTCAGGGAGTGGTAGGTCTTTATCAGCCAAACCTTCCGGGAGAACAGACGCCTGGTCTTTCTGTAAGATTTATGGGAATAAATGATAAAGCCATAGCATCTTATCTGGTTTCTCTTTATTGCTCATTAGCTGTATTGGTAGATGATGCTATTGCAGTACTTGATGATGTAGAAATCGGAAACTATTATGAGTACAACTACTAATCCAAATCTATTTCCAGACGAACGCAGTTTAGAGAAACTTGCTAATAAATTCTTCTCCGCATTGCCGGGAGATTTCGCTAATGATTTTCTCCAATCGCTTCATGCTAAGGATCCTTTAACTCCTAAGGATAATCCTTTTGATTTGACTAATCCACAGACTAGTCTTCCGGATCCTCATTTTCCTGAAAAAACAGGAGTTCCGAAATCTGTAGCGGGAAGCGGAATATCTCCGACTGCAGTTGATAAAACTGCCCCGATAGATCTTCAGCAGTCATTTAATAATACTCCTGACCCATATTTATTAGGCAATGGTTTGAGTCCTAAATCAGTTGCGGGGAGCGGAATATCTCCTTCTTTATCAAGGCAAGAAACAGAAAGTCATACTAATCCTGTTCAGTCAAATAATTCAGCAGGTAAATCTTCTTATCCTTTTCAAATGAATAGGAATCCTGACCCTAAGGTTGCTCTAAACCTCTTACCATATGAACAGGAGCAACCTTTTGAATCAGAACTAAAAGAAGCTTTACAAGGATTGCAATTATCTCTTCCTAAACAACAGTTGCCAACGGAATTTTCCGGAATAAGCAATAACTCCTATTATTTTATTTCAATAAATGAGCCATTGCCTTTTGCTAAAAACTCAGAAAACTATACTCATCCGAATAAAGGTATTACAGGTCTGGTAAGCCCTCCTTTTGATATAAACCTTGTACGGCAAGACTTTCCGATTTTAAAGGAGAAGGTAAACGGAAAACCTCTGATATGGCTGGATAACGCAGCTACAACACAAAAGCCACAGTCTGTAATTGACAGAATAGCTTATTTCTATCAGCACGAGAACTCAAATATTCACAGAGCTGCTCATGAGCTTGCAGCTCGTGCTACAGATGCCTATGAAGCTGCCCGTCAAAAGGTACAATCCTTTCTCAACGCCTTTTCACCTGATGAAATTATCTTTGTAAGAGGAGCCACAGAAGCTATTAATCTTGTTGCCAAAAGCTGGGGTGAGCAGAATTTAAATTCCGGTGATGAAATTATAGTAAGTCACCTGGAGCATCACGCCAACATAGTACCATGGCAACAGCTAGCAGAGAGAAAAGGACTTAAACTCAAAGTAATTCCTGTAGACGAAGACGGACAGGTAATCTTGAGTGAATACGCCAAATTACTTGGACCTAAAACAAAATTGGTTTCATTTACTCAGGTGTCCAATGCGCTTGGTACTGTTACACCAGCTAAGCAGATTGTAGAAATGGCACATCTGGCAGGTGCTAAAGTATTAGTAGATGGCGCACAGTCTGTTTCTCACATGAAAGTTGATGTGCAGGCCCTAAACTGCGACTGGTTCGTTTTTTCTGGCCATAAAGTATATGGCCCTACGGGAATAGGTGTAGTTTATGGTAAACAAGCCTTACTAAATGATACACAGCCTTGGCAAGGCGGAGGAAACATGATCATGGATGTAACTTTTGAACATACCACTTATCATAATGCACCCGCAAGATTTGAAGCAGGAACAGGTAACATTGCTGATGCAGTAGGATTGGGAGCGGCTATTGACTATGTAAATAGGATTGGAATGGATCTTATTTATCAATATGAACATCACCTTCTAGTTTATGCTACCCGTCTACTGAAAGAAATTCCAGGATTAAGACTTATTGGAACTGCACAGGATAAAGCAAGTGTACTTTCTTTTGTTTTAGAAGGATACCGTACTGAAGAGGTAGGTAAAGCATTAAACCAGGAAGGAATAGCCGTAAGATCAGGACACCATTGTGCTCAACCTATCCTTAGAAGATTTGGAGTTGAAGCAACAGTAAGACCCTCTCTGGCTTTCTATAACACCTGCGGAGAAATTGATATTTTGGTTGCAACACTACATAAACTCCGTAGTGCCAAACCACTATCCTTTAGATAAAGACGGAATAAATAACAAAATCTGCGCACTTTTCTATGGAAAAGCTGTGCAGTTTTTTTTTCCTACACCTTCAAGGTTATTCTTTTTTTTTAGCAGAAATTAGAAAGTGATGAAAAATACTAAAGTACATTCATTTCTTGAACTCCTGAATAAAACCCATAAAGCAGAATGGGAAGCCTCACCTTCAATCCAGGGCGCTTCAGCCTGGCTTTCAGATTTAATAGAATTTCTATTTCCTAACAACAGACTTAACAGGTATTCTACCTATGAGGGTATTCTTAAGAAAAATCAAATTGACTTGGAAAATATGCTGCTCAGCTATCTTGACCCAAAGGATTATGATATAGAGCATTCAGTTACCACTTTCTATGATGATCTGGAAACGATTTACAATAACCTCCGTAGGGATGCAATTAAAATTTTTGAAAGTGATCCTGCTGCTACCAGTGTAAATGAGGTGGTTGTTACTTATCCAGGATTTTATGCCATTGCGGTATACAGAATAGCCAATAAACTATCTTTATTGGGAATACCGGTTTTACCAAGAGTTCTTACAGAACTGGCTCATGGGAAAACAGGTATAGATATCCATCCGAATGCAACCATTGGAGTGCCTTTTTTTATAGATCATGGGACTGGAATTGTTATAGGTTCAACAGCTGTTATTGGTAATAACGTAAGCATATATCAGGGCGTAACCCTCGGAGCCCTTCAGGTAAGCAAACAGTTATCAAATATAAAACGACATCCAACTGTTGAAGACAATGTAATTATCTATGCGCGAACAACCATTCTCGGAGGCAATACTGTTATTGGACGTGACAGTATTATAGGTGGAAGCGTATTTTTAACAAGAAGTGTAAAAGCATATTCTAATGTATTTAATACTCATCAGCTTCGAATAGATTCAAAGGAACAGTTGGTTTAGTGAGTATGTTAAAAAAATCCCTAAAACATTTCTTGAATTATATTGTTTTAAATTGCTTCTTTAAAAGAATAAAAATTTAAACAACTTGTAAGAATGAAAATGAATCAGTTATTAAAAGTTTTATCCTTTATTTACTTCGGAATATTATTTTCCAGCAACGTATTTGCTCAAAAGCCCGAAAACCGTGTAAGCCCTCTTGACAGCGTGAGCGGAAAAATTGGTAAAGCTAATGTTTCCATTAAATATAGCAGTCCTTCCGTTAAAGGCAGAAAGGTTTGGGGAAGTCTTGTTCCATATGATCAGGTATGGAGAGCCGGTGCCAATGAAGCTACTGTTTTTAATACAGATCAGAATCTTACCATAGATGGAAAAACTCTTCCTGCGGGAAGTTACTCTTTTTTTGTTATTCCTTCAGAAAAAGGCGACTGGACAGTAATCTTCAATAAAATAAGCAATCAATGGGGAGCTTATAAATATGATGAAAAGCAGGATGCACTTAGGTCAAAAGTAAAAGTTCGTAAAACAAGCCCTAACGAACGACTTACATATAAAATAACTCCAACAGGCTTTTCTTTACTCTGGGAGAATATAGAAATTCCGGTTATCATTAAATAATTTAAATAAAAACTGTACCTAAAAAGGTAAAGGTTGTTTCCATGAGACTACCTTTACCTTTACTTTTTTTAATTATTTTATCAATATCATGGCAAACTAATTGCCTCTCAAATTTTAGTTTAATTATTTTTAGTATTATGTCCCGTAACAATTCTCTACATATTCAATTCAAATTTCTTTTAGCTACAATAAACCTGAACCTCATATTGAGATCCCAGTCATTGTAATTTTTATAATCCTACGAGCTGAAAAGACAAAAAGCCCGAAGAATATAAAGAGTATACCCATGCCAGATACATTAAAATAGTTAAATAGAATTTCTAACCACTAAAGATAACTCAATTATCCTTGCAGCCAATCTAAAAAAAAACAAAACATAAAACTGTAGGATACAACATTTTAACCATCACAGTAATTCTTTTTTATCATTTCTCCATGTCGTAAATAACCCTTTTATTGGCAAATTTGCACCCTGTTATTTTAAGCGAAGCAACATAAATTTGTATTAAGAAACTTATATTAATAAAATTAATTGAGTGTATGATATAAGTTTTATTTAAATAATTTAAGTTGCAAGCTCAACCTGATAATTATAAAAACCAATATATATGTCTGCTATACATTCTTATCTGACCTTTAATGGGACATGTGAAAATGCATTCAATTTTTATAAATCTGTCTTTGGAGGGGATTTCCCTGCTATAATGCGATTCAAGGATGTCCCTTCAGAACATCCCTTTCCTGAAAGCGCTAAAGAGCAGATTATGCATATGACCTTACCAATTGGGAAAAACAGCATCCTTATGGGAAGTGATAGTCCAGAAGTATTCGGAGGAGATCCTGTTGTACAAGGTAATAACTTCTCGGTTGCTATAGTTGCAGAAAGTGAAGAGGAAGCAAGACGATTATTCAATGGTTTATCTGAGGGAGGAAAAGTTACAATGCCCCTTGAAAAAGCATTCTGGGGTGCTTATTTCGGCATGTTTACAGACAAATTCGGAATACACTGGATGGTTAATTACGATTACGAAAACAATAAATAAAATAAAACAGAAATACATTTAACCAAACTTATACCAATTAACAATTATGAAAATAGCAACAATCACCGTACGTATTCTCCTTGGACTTTTAATGGCCGTTTCAGGGGCAGTAGTGTTATTTAACCTTGTAGAACAACCGGAAATTCCTGCCGGACCGCTTAAAACATTTACTGATGGCATGGCTGCTTCAGGATACCTTTTCCATCTAATAAAAATAGTTGAACTGGTATGCGGCTTGGCATTAATCACAGGGTTCTTTGTGCCATTGGCGACAGTAATACTATTCCCTGTATCAGTGAATATTCTTTTTTGCCACTTATTTATAGCTCCGGAAGGACTTCCTGTTGCAATTATAGTTGTATTGGCAAACCTGTTCCTTGCTTATGCATATAGAAAAAATTATGAACCGATTTTGGCTATGAAATAATCCGCAGGATAACTAGAATAATCTATTAATCTCTCAAGGATCATCAGAAAGCCAAATCAAATTGAAAAAGAGATGATAGAAGTATTTAAAACTAATATATGTGATCAGGTCATGGCAGATATTTTAGTCAGCCTGATCCACCAAAATTTTGACGGATATCAGGCAAATTTTGACCTTGATGATGAAGAAAATATCCTTCGGGTAAAAAGCGAAAGTGAGTTTAATATTGATTTACTTATAAACTTCCTCAGTAAACTTGGATGCAATGCGGAAGTTTTACCTGATTGAAATAGCATGAACAGCCAATGATTTAAGTAAATCAAAAAAAGCTTATGACTCACCCATTGGAAATAGAAAAAGTTATTAAAGCACCAATCCAGAAGGTTTGGAAAGCTTTAACAGAAAAGGATGAAATGAAGCACTGGTACTTTACCCTTCCTGACTTTAAGCCTGAACCTGGTTTTGAATTCAGGTTTAAAGGAGGAAAGGATCCTGCCCATCAATACACTCATGTATGCAAGGTTATAGAAGTATCTTCAGAAAAAAAACTGTCTTATAGCTGGACCTACGATGGCTACAATGGCTATACAGTTGTAACATTCCAATTCTCTGAAGAAGGAGAAAATACAAAGGTAAAACTGACTCATGAAGGGCTGGAAACTTTTCCGGAAGATGTTTCTGATTTCGCAAGGGAAAACTTTGAACATGGATGGAATTACATTATAGGAAAATCACTAAAAGAATATTTGGAAAAATAAATATTACAGCTATGAGAAAACTGATATTTCAAATGATGATTTCTGTCGATGGCTTATATGAAGGTCCTAATAAAGAAATAGACTGGCACAATGTGGATGAGGAATTCAATGAATATGCTATTGACCTTCTTAAAAGCCTTGACATATTGCTTTTCGGAAGAATTACTTATGAACTGATGGCAAGCTATTGGCCTACTCACGATGCAATTAAGAATGATCCTATAGTGGCAGAGAGAATGAACAATCTATCAAAAATTGTATTCTCAAAAAAGTTAAAAACTACAAACTGGCAAAATTCCAGAATCATAAATGAGAACATCAATGAAGTTGTGACGAACCTGAAAAAAGAACAGGGAAAGGACATGGCTATTTTCGGAAGTTCAGATCTTGCGCTTACATTTATTAAGCATAATCTGATAGATGAATACAGAATAATGGTAAATCCTCTTGTTTTAGGTAATGGCAAAAGATTATTTGAAGGAATCAGTAGCAAACTTAATCTAAATCTTAAATCAGCCAAAACTTTTAAATCCGGGAATGTCATGCTTTGCTATGAACCATTCTGATGGATTATAATTAATTGATAGAATTTTAATAATGATTACATTATATAACTCCCGCAAAGTATTTGCAATCATAAAGCAATCTTTAAACGGAGAACACCAGGACTTTACTTCCGGCAATATTTCCAAAGCTGTTGTTTTATTGGCTATACCAATGATACTTGAGCTCAGTCTGGAAAGCGTATTTGCAGTGGTAGATATGTTCTTTGTAAGTAAACTTGGTAAAAATGCGATAGCAACGGTCGGCCTAACAGAATCCTTTATTACCCTTATTTACTCATTGGCAATCGGTCTGAGTACCGCTGCAACTGCCATCGTCGCCAGAAGAATCGGCGAAAAGAACCCTCGTGCCGCTGCACATGCTGGCGCACAGTCAATACTGATTTCTACAATAATTACAATCCCTATTACTATAGCAGGCATTTTTTATGCAAGTGAAATACTGGCACTCATGGGAGCTGATAAAGATGTAGTTGCAGAAGGTGCCATATTCACCCAGATCATGCTGGGAGGAAGCCTTGCCATTATGTTACTATTCCTTATCAATGGAATATTCAGGGGAGCCGGTGATGCATCCATGGCCATGAAAAGTTTGTGGATTGCCAGTCTTACAAACATCGTCCTATGCCCTCTCCTGATACATTTCTGGGGATTAAAGGGGGCTGCTATTGCTACGGTGATAGGAAGAAGTAGTGGAGTACTGTATCAAGTATACCATCTTTTAAAGGGCAGTGGAATAATTAAGTTTTGCAAAGAACATTTTGATTTTGATAAGGAAATTATAAAATCATTAACCAATGTTGCATGGCCTGCCACATTCCAATTTCTTGTAGCAAGCGGAAGCTGGATTGTCATCACCAGGCTTGTGGCTGAATTAGATGGTACGGCTGCATCTGCAGGATATCAGATAGCTTTCCGTAATTTTGTGTTCTTTATATTACCTGCATGGGGACTAAGCAATGCTGCAGCTACCCTTGTCGGGCAAAATCTGGGAGCTAAGGAATTTGAAAGAGCAGAACAAAGCGTACTGATTGCAACAAAATATAACAGCATCTTCACAGGTTTGGTTATGATTCTGTTCTTATTCTTTTCCGAACCAATTGTTAGATTCTTTTCAACAGATGAACAAGTTATAAAATATGGGGTAGAATCTCTGCAGATAATTGGTGGCGGATATATTTTCTACGGAATAGGAATGGTTATGACATCAGCCCTGAACGGTGCAGGAGATACCAAAATGCCAACTGTTATTAACATTATTTGCTTCTGGGTATTTCAGATCCCCTTGGCTTATTTTCTCGCAAAAGGATTAGATATGAAATCCTATGGAGCAATCATTGCAGTTCCAGCAGCACAAGCCCTAATAGCCCTGCTTTCCTGGTATTACTTTAATAAAGGGAGATGGAAAGCGATAAAAGTTTGAGCAAATACAAATTAAAATTTTACAAAGCTCGGGAAATACTAACTCCTGAGCTTTTGTATTTTAAGAAAGGAAAATTTCAAGCAAACTATTTGCTTCAGGCCATTAACCTTTAACTCGTAAACATACTTCCCAATCTCAGACAGACAGTTGAGAAGGCTTAAGTACTTTCTTTGGCAATAAAGCAAAAATGATAGTAATAAGAGAAATGCCAACTTGAGCTATCAGGATTGAGTAATAGGAAAAATTATAAGAAACAATTTTTACATCCAGATGGAGATTCATAATTAACCATAGTAAAATTGCAGAGAGTATTCCTGCAACTCCCCAAATAAATAACAAAATCTTACCATATATTAAACCTGAAATGTCCTTAAAGATCAAATAAAGAATTACGGAAACTAAAGGGTAAAAAGCAGTTAAAGCAATAAGTGTTTCCTCTCTGTAATCTTCATTTATTATTAAGTAGATCAGTGAATTCCTTTGATTGATGCCATGATCAAAACTTACATATGGCAAAATGAAATTCACACAAACCAATAAAAATGCAAGGATAAATAATATTAATTTCTTCATGAATCTCTCTTTTCCAGTTAAATAATTCTTCTATTGAGGCTTTTTTCAAACTTCAAATTTAATGTAAAATTTCAAGATAAGTAAAGAAAAACTGTACAGTAATGAAATTGTAGAGTGATAATATTGTATCTTCTCTTTCAGAATTAATATTTTTTATACTTAATCAGTTACATTTACATCAGAAAGAAACATGCCCTGATGAATATTAACATTAAATCAAATCATATACCCGAAGATTTCTATATTGCCAAAGAACAAGTTTATGACCATTGTGATTTCGAATGCACCGCTCCTATGGCTGAACCTGAAAGTGCTGAATACGGTGCCAGCCATTTAAATATTAATAAAAAACAAATCATATTCAGAGTAGGAAAAACAACTCCGACAAAAAGCGGACAATTTGTTACTTTATGGAAAAGGATAGACAATGGGCCGATACAGCCATATGATTTTTCTGATGACTTTGATTTAATTGTTATCAGTAGTAGAAAAGACAATCACTTAGGGCAGTTTATATTTCCCAAATCAATCTTATTGGAGAAAGGAATAATATCCGGAAATAATAAAGATGGAAAAAGAGGAATCCGGGTATATCCCCCATGGGAAGCTGTAACAAGTAAGCAAGCAGAAAAGACACAAGCCTGGCAGTTGCAATATTTCCTTCGGATTGAAGGTAATGTCGATGTTGACTTAAAAAGAGCTATCATGTTATACCAGAACGAAACACATCTGTAATCGTAAAGTGGTTTGAAGAAAACAAATAATACTTCTGAAGGATGTCGTCAACAATGTTTTTTTATTCAGGAATTATAATAGCAGCTTTCCTTCTTGTCCTATTATTACTTAAGAAGGGAAAACAAAATTCAGATTACATCTTAATCGGTTGGATTACCTTAATATCAATACAATTAATTTCATTTTACACCCATTTAACAGGGTTCATCTACAAATATCCACATACTCTTGGACTTTCCCTTCCCCTGCCTATTCTGAACGGACTATTTTTGTACAGCTATACGTCAGAATTAACAGGAAAGAAAGTGCTCTCAAAACCTGTATTTTTACTCCATTTTATTCCCTTTGTTTTACTGTTTATTCTTGCTATTCCTTTTTATACCCTGTCACCTGAGGCAAAAGTTGAGGTATTTAATAATGAAGGTAAAGGGTTTGAATGGTATTCAGTCATTCAACTTATTGGCTTCCTTATTTCAGGATTTTCTTATTCCATTGTTAGTATTATCAAAATTCAAAAACACAAACAGGATATCCAGGAACATCAGTCTAATATTGATAAGAAAATGTTGTTATGGCTCGAATATTTATCCATCGGACTTGGGGTCATATGGCTACTCGTTTTGTTTTTTGATGATCATATTATTTATAGCGGAGTTGTGATCTTTGTTCTTTTTATAGGATTCTTTGGAATTAATCAGGCCCCCGTATTCTCCTATCTAGAGATGGAATCAAGTAATCTGGATATAAAAAAGAAACCAGAGTTAACTAATAAGACTTCAGAAAAAATAAAATATGCCAAATCCCGTCTTGAAGTAAATGAAGTTTATGAAATTTTAGAAAAACTTGAGCATTTAATGAATACGGAAAAACCATTTAAAAACAGTGAATTAACTTTAAACGACTTATCTCAAAAGTTAAACATTCATCCCAATCAATTATCTCAGGTAATCAATTCTAAAACAGGCAATACCTTCTATCATTATATCAATATATATCGGGTAAAAGAATTTTTACGTCTCTCATCTCTACCCGAAAATAAAAAATATACTTTTCTTGCATTGGCTTACGATTGTGGGTTTAATTCAAAAACCACATTCAATAAGTACTTTAAAATCTACACTGGGAAAACTCCATCCGAACTGATTCAATCTTAATAAGCTCATTTACAACAAACAATCACAGGCGAACGCTTAAACCATGTGCGTCCTTGTAAGGACGAACGACAGAGAACTCACATTTGATTTTCTTTACGGCAAATAAACTCTGTTATGCGTAAAATTATTTTTATGGCTTTAATCTGTATGCATTTAAGTGCATGCAAAAAAGAAGATCTTGCTAAGCCCGGTGCTCTGGTTCCCCTTACGGTAGATCAGGATACCAACCTTCCTTCGCTGGAGATCAACGGAACATTGCTTCATGTTGAAAGCCACGGTAATCCGTCTGATCCATTACTTATAATCATTCATGGGGGACCCGGTGGTGATTATCGTTCTATGTTGAATGCCAAACTATTTGCCAATGAAGGGTTTTATGTAGTGCTTTATGACCAAAGAGGTTCCGGTCTTTCTAAAAGAGAGGATAAATCTCAATATGAACAGGCGAATGCGGTTCAAATATTTATTGATGATTTACACTGTCTGATAAATCATTTTCAGATTTCCCCTTCACAAAAAGTCTATCTCTTAGGTCATTCATGGGGAGCAATGTTGGCTACCGCCTATATTAGTCAAAACCCTCAAAGAATCAGCGGAGTCATATTAGCAGAGCCAGGCGGATTAACCTGGCCTCAAACAGAAGAATACCTTAGCAGGTCCAATAAGATAAAATTTTTCTCAGAGGCACTTAACGATGCCATTTTCCCGGAGCAGATAATATCAGGTCGTTCAGAACAGGAAGTCCTTGATTATAAAGCATGTTTCTTTTCGAACTATGAAAATGCACCGGGTAATACCATTGGCAATGCAGGTCCTTATCCTTTCTGGAGAAACGGGGCTGTTGCATTTGAATCATTGATAGATAATGCTGAAAGGAACAGTTTTGACTTTACAGGAAATCTGAATCAGTTTGCTCCTAAGATTCTCTTTCTGTATAGTGAGCGCAATAAAGCTTATGGACTTAGCTGGGCTGAAAAAGTATCTGCCCCATATCCTAATAAAGACATACAATTAGTACTCAATTGCGGCCATGAGATGCTTTACTTTGGCTGGGAAGACCTTTATCCAAAAGTGAAAAACTATTTAAACCAAGTAAAATGAAAAGATTAAAATTATTCATAGCAGTATTGTTTTCTGTACTTGTAAATTCAACATGGGCACAGGACGTGAACTGGAGAGCCTTAACAGATAATAAAAAGCATCTTGCTTCTTTATACTTTGGTGCTGACTATAGTTCCTATTTCGGAGCCTCCTATGGCTATCTCCTGAAGAACAAAGTAACACCAGTAGTATTAGGCGGTGAATTTACACTCCCTTTTGGCAAGCAAATTATAGATGACTGGAAAGGAAAACTCACCATCCAGGCAGAAGTATGGCATAATGATCACTTCTCCTTTACTATTAAACCTTCATTTGTTGTAAGAAGATATGAATCGCCTTTAGCACTGTTGTATAATACAGCAGCTGATTTATCCGTCAATTTTGGTTACCTGAAACCCAATTGGGGATTGCTTGCAATCACTTGCTATGATAAGAACATCTCCACATATATCAAAAATGAAAAGCTTAAAGAATATTACCCTGAAATAAGAGACGGCTGGTACGGAACATCCGGAGGAACCTTCAAATTTGGTTTACGGGGTCAATATACTTTTAAATCCTGGAGCGCTTTTCTAACAATAGGTAAACATTTCGGAGAAAACTTTAAAGACAATCCCACCCTGCCCTTCTTTGCTGAAATTTCTATTCAGAAGAGGTTTTAATATCCCGAAATACTAATCCCGGTTAGTGATGTTATTTCAATATCTTTTATTTAATTTCTAAAAATTAAATAAATTTATCTAAATGAAATTCACCCAAATTAACTTATGGACGAATTTCACTTAGGCTTCATTTCATTGAAAGACTGAAGATAATTTTCTATTTAACATCAGTTAAATGTGGGAAGTAATAAAATTCAATTACAAAATTCTTCTAACAACCTCAGGATTTGTTATCATCGGCTTTGCTTTAGCTATTATGTTTGAAGAAAACCATGCGGCATATTTCAATGTTCAACAACCTATATAGCCCAATATAAATAGCCTCCCATGAAATCATTAATTTTGACCATCATCATATTTTATAAAGGTTTATTCTGTTATTCCCAGGATGCTCATAAACAAAACCCAAACCCTCAAATTGATACGACTTTTAAGGCTATTCATATCTTCGTAGCTCTTTGTGATAATAAATATCAGGGAATAGTTCCAGTACCCGCTAAAACCGGCAATGGACAGGATCTTAATAATAATTTATACTGGGGTTGTGCTTATGGGACTAGCACCTACTTCAAAAAAAGTAATGAATGGAAATTATTAAAAAGCCAAAAAGTAAATTCCATAATAATGGAAAGACTAATTTTTAAGCATACTACCAAAAAGTACTATCTGATAGCAGATGCCTACGATGGCAGAAATATAAAACAATGTACCATTGACTTTCTCCGAAGCAGTTCTGGTCAGTTGAAAGATACCGTAAAGATCAATAATAAGATAATCGGAATCTCAGGAAATGCAGAATTAACGGCTTATATAGGACATAATGGACTTATGGATTTTCAATTATCCGAAGCTTTTAAAAATACTGACGACAAAACGAGAGATGTCATCATCTTAGCTTGCATTAGCAAAAATTATTATTCCAACCATTTAAAATCAGCAAAGGTAAACCCATTGGTATGGACAACAGGATTCATGTGTCCTGAAGCTTATACCATACACGATGCTATAACCGGATATATCAATAATGAATCGAATGAAAATATAAGGACAAGGGCAGCGTTGGCATATTCTAAATATCAGAAATGTAGTGAAAAAGCAGCAAGAAATTTACTGGTAACAGACTGGTAATACCCCTATAATTTTTATAAAATTATTTAATCAATATTTCTTAAAGAATTAAGATCATTTTTACTGCGATTATCATAACCACCAAAACCACAATCCATTAATTATAAGCCAATTTCGTTTCAGGTCTTCAGCCTTACTTTTTTGAAAACCATAATCAATGTTCAAAAAAGTAATGCTTCTTTATTATCTTGCAAAGTTCAATTTACTTTTTAGCATTACATGAAAAAACCTTTACTTATTTATCACTACAATCGAGTAATGGCTTTGTACAATAAGCTGCTACAACGACTAAGGAAAAATTTTTCTTCAGGAAGATTCAAAGAACTTAGCAAGCAAAAGCAATTCAAACTACTAATAAGACTGAAAAAGTTAAAATTGCAGTTATCAAGAATCGAAAATAATTTAAAATATGGAGCTCTGGCATTTGCAGCTACTGCCGGTGTTGGCTTGGCAACTACAGAATCATTATCCCAGACCCTTCCTGCGGGTTCTGAATTTAGAGTAAATACATACACCACCGGTGTGCAAATGTCCCCGAGAACAGCAATGGATAGCGATGGGGACTTTGTTGTGACATGGGCAAGCAGAGGTCAGGATACCCCTACGGAATATGGTATATATGCCCAAAGATATAACGCTATGGGAGTGGCACAGGGAGCAGAGTTCAGAGTAAACACATACACTGATAACAGACAAAACTATCCGGTAATAGCCATGGACGATAATGGAAATTTTGTAATTGTCTGGACAAGCAGTGGTCAGGATGGAGATATGGGAGGAGTATTTGGACAAAGGTTCAACTCAGCTGGTCAGGCTCTCGGATCTGAGTTTCAGATAAACACTTATACAACAGGTAACCAATATATGCCCTCTGTAGCCATGGACAGCGACGGAGATTTTGTTGTTACCTGGAGTAGCCCTGGTACAGACCCTTCCTATGGAATCTATGCGCGATGCTTCGATGCAGCTGGAGCGGCTAAAACTGGTGAAATTCACGTAAATACTACGACAGCCGGAGTTCAGCGCTTTTCAAGTATTGCAATGGACAATGATGGAGATTTTGTAATTGCATGGCAAAGTGATCAGGATGGCAGCTCTTATGGAATTTATGGGCAAAGGTTTAATGCAAATGGAGTTCCACAAGGATCAGAATTCCAAGTAAATACATACACCACTAATCAGCAAAAATCTGTTGCAGCAGCAATGGATCAGGACGGAGATTTTGTAATTGCATGGCAAAGCAGTGGCCAGGACGGAAATAGTGATGGTATTTTTGCTCAAAAATATAATGCAAACGGAGTCACTCAGGGGGATGAATTCATGGTTAATACCTATACTACCGGCGCTCAAGCCACTCCATCCGTTGCTATGAACAATAATGAATTTATCATTTCCTGGACTAGCAATGCGCAAGATGGGAGTGATAATGGAGTTTATGCTCAGCGCTACAATGCGGACGGCATAGCCCAAGGAGATGAATTTAGAGTTAATACTTATACGACCGGTTCACAAAACACGCCCTCAGTAGCAATTGACAATGACAATGACTTTATCATTGTATGGACTAGTGCAGGTCAGGATGGTAGCGGAAGTGGTATATATGCTCAGCGATTTGAGGCAAATAAAGCACCTTCAGGTATTACAATTAGTAGCAACACGGTAAATGAAAATGTTCCAGCAAATACAACCATTGGCACATTTACAACTGAAGATGTTAACATCAACAACACTTTCACTTATACCCTGGAAGCAGGAATTGGAGATACGGACAATGAGTCTTTTGTAATTAACGGGGATGAACTTCAAATCAAAGAAAGTCCTGATTTTGAAACAAAAGATAGCTATAGCATCCGTGTACGTTCAACAGACCAGGGTGGATTATTCATTGAAAAATCTTTTAACATTACAATAGAAGATGTAGCCGAAACAGGAATTACCGACAAGAATGGCTTCTCCTCTTCTATTCAATTATATCCTAACCCTGCAAAAGAAAACGTAATGATGAATCTGGAAGGAAACGTTAATGTTCGTATAATGGATTTAACAGGTCATGTTTTAAAACAAGATCAGACAAATAATCAGATCATTAATATTGAAGGGCTGGCCACAGGAACTTACATACTTGAATTTACTCAGGATGATAAAACCGGAATGAAAAAGCTCGTAATTGAATAGTTTATCCAATATTTAAATATTTTAGAAAAGGATGTAGGATTACCTATATCCTTTTTCTGTTAAATCACAATCAAATGCAGACACACTCTTTACCACCCTTCTCCTGCTCTATTTCTTCAAATATGCCGGAACTTTTATGGAGTCTGGGAGGCACATTAGCAATAACCACCTACCAGGCCGGTAAACTTATATTTATCAGTTCTGTAAATAATAAAGAAATAATTCAGCTCCCACGACAATATGATAAAGCTATGGGATTGGCTGTACATCAGAATAAACTTGCTGTTGCTACACAGTATGAAGTACAGGTGTTAGCGAACTCCAATGATCTGGCAAAAAATTATGGAGCCAAACCAGGATCTTATGATGGGCTTTATCTTCCTAGAGCGACATTCTATACCGGAGAGATTGACTTGCATGATATGGCCTGGGGTAATGAAGGATTATGGGCAGTGAACACAAGATTTTCCTGTTTAAGTTTAATCAATGAAGAGTATAGTTTTAAAAGCAAATGGATTCCTTCATTCATTACAGATCTCACACCGGACGACCGCTGTCATTTAAATGGTATGGCAATGGAAAGAGGGAAACCAAAGTATGTAACTGCCTTAGGTTCAACCAATGTAACTAAAGGCTGGAGATCCAAGGTTCAAAACGGAGGTGTTGTGATAGATGTAGAGTCTAAAGAAATTATAGTAAGCGGTTTGCCAATGCCTCATTCTCCAAGAATATATGACGGAAAATTGTATGCCTTATGCTCTGCTACCAGTGAATTAATATGTGTAGATACCACAGCAGGAAAATATGAAGTCATAACTAAACTTAACGGTTTTTTAAGAGGCATGTGTAAAAAAGACGACATACTATTTCTTGGCTTATCAAAATTACGACAAAACTCTAGTACTTTCCGCGATTTACCAATAAATCGTGAAGCTCTCTCTTGCGGTATTGCAGCTATTCATTTACCTACAGGAAAACAAATTGGATTTATTCATTATGAAAACAGTGTGGAAGAAATTTATGATGTTCAGTTTTTAGATAACCTACGAAGACCGTCTATCCTAAATACTTTAAGGGAAGAACATCGCAGAGCTCTTGTAACAGAAACAAATTCCTTTTGGTCAATAAACGAATAATAAGCAGATCCTTAAGTATTTGATGGACGATAGAAGACAGAATTCCTTCATAATTGATGAATATATATAAAGTTATATAATTAGAGAATCGCAAAGAGAAAAGAGAGATGATTACTCATAAATAAAGAACTAATGCTACTCTTATATTCGAGGATATATATGCTGTGAAAGAACTTGAAGCATTTTTTCTATCAGAATTTGAGAAAATAAAAAGAAATCATTAATCATGAATAAATTTCTTTCATTAGCTTTTATCATTACATAAGCCGCTCCAGAACGCCTTTTCGTTTTACAAGATTTTTATAATCCCATTGTATAACTTTTGATTTTTCAAGCCAGCGTTTCAAGTCTTTTTTATTGACTTGCTCCACAGATGTGTATCTGATTTCTGCTGCCTTAAAACTTCCTTCCACCTGCAGTCCCTCTTCATCAAAAGATTGTCCACTCCAGAACAATAAACGAACGCAATTTTTCAATTTACTATAACCTACAATAGGATTACCGTTTAAAAACCATACAGGATGCCTGTGCCATATTTTATTTTCAGCATCCGCTAAATTGTGATTAATTTCCATGGCCAGAAGGTCGCAGATCTCTTTGTCGTCTGCAAACAAAGAATCATTGTATTCCTGAGTTTCTTTATTCATAATTAAATTTTAAGGTTTAATTTTTCAGCAAAATATTTTTAGTAAACTTTCCATCATCTAAGAAAACTAAAATAGGCATAATAATTAATCAGACATCATTATATTCACTTACTTTTATTACTATTTTACCAACTGCCTTACCATCACCTAACCGTTGCAAAGCTATAGGAACATCCTTTAAAGTATAGATGGAATCGATAACTGGTTTGACATCTCCCTTTTTAATCATGTCCAACAAAAGATCTAAACCTTCATTTGGCTCATGAATCAATATACCCAGTTTTCTATTATCATTAAAGGAAAGTAAAGAGCCCAATAAGCCCACTTGTAACAAACAAGGTATCGTTCCTCCTATTACAACAAGGCGTCCATTAGGTAATAAAGCTTCCTTATAAGCAAAAACTGAATGATTGGCTATAACATCAATAATCAAATTATAACGAGAACCTTTTTCTGCAAAATCCTCCTGTTTATAATCGATAACGTGATCTGCTCCTAGATTGTACAACATTTCCAGTTTTTGATAACTATCTACACAGGTAACCTCTGCTCCCAGTGATTTTGCAATCTGAAGTGCAAAAGTTCCTACACCTCCTCCAGCTCCATTAATTAATACTTTATCACCAGATTTAACAGTTATACTTTTCTGAAGAGATTGTAGGGCAAGTACTCCCGCCTGAGGTATTGCGGCGGCATGTTCAAATGACAATTCAGAAGGTTTTAATGTAAGCAATCTTTCCGGAACGCAAACATATTCCGCAAAACCACCCCAACATTCTGATATGTCGCCCATCACAGCATCTCCAGCTTTCAGATGTTTAACATTCTTTCCAACCAATTCGACCCTTCCGGCTATATCACATCCGATGATCTTATGTTTAGGCTTAAACACTCCGAATATTAACCTGTATAAATATGGCTTCCCTCTTAATAAATCCCAATCCCATGAATTTACAGATGCAACATAAATCTTTACCAACACTTCATTATCACCTAATACAGGCTTCTCCACATCTTTCATTTGAAGAACTTCAGGATTCCCATACTTTGAGTAAATTATTGCTTTCATTAAATTCATAAGGTCGCCAGTAAAATCACTTAACTAATAATGGGATATAAATAAAACAATATCGCAAAATAGGTAAATTAATTAACAGAATTACAAGTAAAGATCTGAGACATTGGACTAGAAAGGATAAAACAAATTTTCCTATTGAATAAAATCCCTCGGTCAGCCAGCAACAGATAAGATCTATTTTTTCTTCTAAAAGCCTGTTTTATATTAATCATAAAAAAAACTCCACTATAAACTGATAGTGGAGCTTTTTTTAAATTATAATCTACTATTCTACGATGACCTTCTCTGTCCAGGTAGTTTTACCATTAGAAAACTTCAGATAGTATATACCTGAAAGAAGATCAGACAAATCTAAAGTCTTTTGCAATTGAAGTCCGATATCAATTTTACGAACCAAAGATCCGTTTGCCTTTAAAAGGTCTACGGAAAGATATCCTACCTCATTAGAACTTTCAATTGTTAAGGAATCATCAGCAGGATTAGGATAGAATTTGACAGAAGCCTTTAATGCAGCTAAATTCAATCCGGATGCAACTGAAGTGAAGTCTGCCTTTAACACAATTGGAGATCCTGTTAATGTTATTGAAGTACCGGTAACTGCTTGTCCCTTGTTAGTTGTAGAATAATCCCAGCTATATAACATGGCTCCAGATGCGGGAGTACCTGGAAGTGTATATTGAACGGTTGCGGATTCGCTTCTGTCAATTGATGTCTTAGCCCATAACACATAATAAGTATCATTTCCTTTTGTAAAAGCTGCACCGTCTGCCTTTTCAGGTAAATTAAGTGCGGCTGTTTTATCAGGATCATAAACGCTACCATGTATTAGTGACGTAAGTGACTTTGTAGCAATCCCGGCAGGGGTAATTTTAGCTGTTGCCGGAGTAGCTTTATTCAGATTATAATACATTCCCATTAAATCCATGCCTTGTTTTGGTGAAGTACTTGCAGATTCGTCAGTATCATCACCAAGTTTATAAGTATAAAGTTGCACAATCCGATTCATTTGTGCTTTTACAAAGGCTTTAACAACAAAATTACGCTGCGCCTCCGGAGAACCTATCCATGTTGCATCTGTGTAGGTCTTTCTTGGAATATTAGTCTCAGTAATAATCCAGATTTTCTCAGGATAAGTAATTCCGTTATATCCGAATTTATTAAGAACATTATCAAGTTTAGCTCTCTGATCCAACATAGCCTGAACAGCTTTATCAGAATGCCTGAAATAATCAAAATCACCCTTTGAAGTATTCCATATTCTCTGATTGTATTGTGGATATGAATGGTAACTTAATACATCGAAATAAGCGCCTCCTTTTAACGGATATTCTGCTGAAACTTTACCACCATCAGGATTATCAGTTACCCTCAGCATAGCATCCAGAAAGCTGGCATATCCGATACCACCTGTTGTTACATATAGAGAAGGCTTTAAGGCTTTTACTACTTCATAGGTAATTCTTAACAAGCGAACATACTGAGGGATTGAAGCATTCAGATTCGGCAGATCACAAGGATTTGGCTCATTATCAAACCAGTTACCTGCCTCCCCCTTGTTCTTATCTCCAAGTCCGCTGTAAGTAAAATCCGGTTCATTCCATACTTCAACAAATTTGATATAGTCACCATAGGTCTGAATAACTTTGTATACAAAATATGCATAATAATTATTCTCATTGATAGGAGTTTTATTAGGATCACTTGTATCCCATATTGGCAGGTACATATTCTTAAATACCTTACTAGGCAAGGTTTTTGAAGAGCAGGTTATAGTTTCTGTAGACTGATGAGCTGCTAAAATATCACCATCAAGAAAAAGGGTAATATCGTGCATCTTTTTGTTTTCAACATAATACTTGAATTCATTTAGTCTCACATTTATTCCATAGTCTTCAACAAACTTATCGTTAAGTTTGGGACGCATAGAATATAAACCAGCCTTTTCCATTAAATCCGACAACAATTTGTCAGTAGGTGCATTATTATTAAATCCGCTGTAATAACCCGGGTTTGTTCCATATGCAAAAATACCTGAATATGGTTCTACTACATCATTGGCGGTAAATGTGGGTTTCTGGGCATAAGATGTGATAGAAAAGATCACAAATATCCATCGTAGTGTTTTAATCATGCAATAATAGATTTAGAAAAAAAACTAATTCAACTTAATTATCAGAGGAATATATTCAAAAGTAGCAAGTACCTTTATCGTAAACACTTTGTAGAGAGCTTGATACGCCGCTTACATTTACTAAGTTGCCTTCCGTATATTAAAGAAGGTTCCTAGTTTAACATCTGTCTGATTTCCTGGAACTTATAAATGTAAATATTTATCGGTGATCTTGCGGATAGTATCACCATTAGTATGCAAGGTGATTATTTTTTCACTATTCTCATAATATTTAACGTAAAGACTTTCAAAACTTTAAGATATAGATATACTTACACATTGCTTTACAAATAAATTCACTAATCCGTTCGATTCAGCACTAATTCAATTGTATCTAAAAATAATTACAATGGCCAGTGCACATTAACCAAAAGCAAAAAACATAGTTTCAATATAAATTACATAAAATCAAATTCTTATTCAAACTAGCGACTGAAGAATGGCTAATTTGTTTATTTCTGAATATGAAAGGACCTGCTAAGGACATACTATTTGGAGTTGCTATAGGAGAAGCAATTGGATTACCCTTTGAATCATCTGAAAGAAATGACATGCTGAAATATTCAGATTCAAATATTTCTGGATGTAATGTATATAGTCAACATCAGGGCATGTGGTCTCACAGCACCGCTCTAACATTCTGCATGGCTGAATCGATTATTGATGGCTATGATCTTGAAACTACAGCAATTAATTTTATTGGATGGAAAAATAAATCTCTGAAACGCTCTGACGGATATGTCTTTGACCATAACAATACAACTGTTAAAGCAATATGCAGGCTTGAAAAGGTAATGAATCAAAGTCTTTATACAGATACAAGCATATTCTCTTCTACTTCAGATTTTGATAACAGTAATGGTTCTTTAATGAGAATTCTTCCCTTACTATATGTAATAAGAGATAAACCTATCAGAGTTCAGTTTAATATTATTTGGGATAATTCAGCCCTAACACATAACCATATCAGAGCTGCTATGTGCTGTATGATTTATTTGAAAGTTGCAGAACATATTCTACATGGACATGAAAAATCAGATGCTTATCAACAAACAAGGCATGAAATAAAAGAGCTATGGGATGGTATAGATTTTGACTTAAATGAAATTAGATACTTCGAAAGGGTCATTCAATCAGATATCCGAAATTATTCTTTTGAATATTTAAGATCTGGAGAATATGTAATGGATTCATTGGAATCCTCTCTTTGGTGTTTATTAAAGACTGATTCATACAAGGGGGCTATACAAAAATCAATAAACCTCGGAGGTAATACAAGCTCTACCGGAGCCATAACAGGTGGTTTAGCTGGTTTGTATTATGGTTTTAAATCCATTCCAGATCCATGGATTAGAACTTTATCAAAGAGGAGTTATATTCTGAAACTGGCAAACAGATTAGATCTAACCTTTTCAAAGAGGGCTTAACTTTTTATAAATGCTATTTATGTTGTGTGAGATTTTTTAACTCAATCCAAAGTGAATCATTTTGAGCTCTTAATAACTGATTTTCTTCTGTTAAACTCTTTATCACACCAAAAGAAGTCCTACGGGTGCTTTCTTTTTCTTTCATGCATTCTTCTGCTTTCAGATGCTCAGTTACAGCATAAGCAAAAACACCCAACACCGCAAAAATTATAATTATTAAAAGTGAATTCCTTTTCATGATTTTCAAATTTGTTTCAAATGTATTTTAATTTTATCAAAACCCAAAAAAGGTTACTTACATATAGTTCAAATGAATATTGAATTAATGACTTTCCATGTCGTTCAGAACACCCGCCATTCCTCCACCAGGTGCCATCCATATCATAAAGGAGGGTCCACTCAAATTCGTCCCTTTTTCAACATGAAGTCTTTCCTGGTTCACTTTAGATTCCGGAATATCTTTATATAAAATATAATTGAATAATTTTCCTCCCAATACAGACAAGTCTATTTCAACAAATCGCTCCTCTTCATTGGTCATCCCTCCTATAAACCATTGCTTTCCTTTTTTTCTTGCCAATACTATGTATTGCCCTACCTCACCTTTCAGAAATATTGTTTCATCCCATGAAGTTGGTACAATTTTTAAAAAATCTGAACCTTCTTGACCGTTATAAGCATCAGGATGGTCGCATAAACTTTGCAAAGCACTTTCGTACACAACATACATAGCGAGTTGGCTACATCTCGTTCCAATGGCCATTGGTTTCTCCCATACCGACTTATGACGTTCAGCAGACACATTACGAAATGCACCAGGAGTAAAATCCATAGGCCCAGCAAGCATCCTTGTATAAGGAATTGTTACATGATGAGAAGGTTTTGTGTAAGACCATTTATTATATTCATTTCCTCTTACACCTTCATATGTAAGTAAATTAGGGTAAGTTCTTGACACCCCGCTTGGCTTATGAGCTCCATGCATATTAACCAGCAAACAATTATCCGCGGCAAGCTCCGTTACTTTAACATAAAAGCGAACCATCTCCTGATCATCCCTATCCATATAGTCCATTTTTATTCCCTTTATCCCCCACTGCTTGTATATGGGAAAGGCCTCATGCATTTGTCTTTTTACACACCTCCAGTTTAGCCACAAAAGGATGCCTATATTTTTTTCTTTTGCATATTCTATCACTTCAGGAAGATTGAGTTCCGGAATAGCCATGATAATATTTGCTTTTATATCATCATGCTTTCCATACCAACCGGCATCAATAAGCATGTATTCAAGATTAAAGGAGCTAGCAAAATCAATATAATATTTGATTGTATCTGTATTCATCCCACCTGAAATTCCTTCTTGTTTTACAACGGCATTCGACCACCAGTCCCATGCATATTTCCCGGGCTTTATCCAATCTTGAGCATTAGCAACTTTTGAAGGTGTGCTCAAATGATATAACAGGTTTGACTCTATTAATTTACCGGCATGATTTCCGGTCACCACAACTCTCCAGGGAGTTTGAAATGACCCGGTTTTTCTCACAGCTATAAGATCATCAGAGCTATGTGACAATGTACTATAAATCGATTTTGCTTCTGCATCCCATTTCAGATAACTTCCGGCATAATCAATGAGAGAGGCTTCAGTAATAGCGAAGCCAAGTTCTTCATTCTGAATTAATAAAGGCATAGCTATTAATCGCTCAGGTAACAATTCGGAAATGCTCTGCTTTTGATATATCTCCTCATAATTAGTCGTAAAGGAGTCAAGATACATCGGCCACAAAGTCAAATCAGAAGGAATCGGAGTATAGTAATTGTTCTCATTTATAATGTGAAGCTCATGGTTTTCACTTTGAGGAAAACTATAGCAAAAAGCCAATCCTTCATTATACGCCCTTAGAACTATATCCATAAGGCATCTGCTACCCATTCTATCCTGGCAATGCAGGATTATTTGATTGTATGAGGCTATCGCTTTACTGGATTTTCCAGAATAAAGATTATAATTCTCCCTTGATGAAACACGTTCAATACTTCTTAGTTTTAAATGCTCACCTATCTTACCTTCAGTAGTATCAAATCCACCAAGACTACATTTAAGAAAACTCTTTCTTTGATATTCATATAAAAGAATTATCCCGGTTTCCGATTCCTCAATATTTATAATTAATTGTCCATCGGGAGATTGCAGCTTCATAAGTATTTTTCAGGGTTAACATCCATTAATAGGCTCTTGCAGTTTTTTGCACAAAACTATATACTAAATAAATAAGACTGTGAAAAAGCAAATACTACAAAATCAAAATAATCGGACTTTTTATATTTTTTTTAAATATATCAAAGCTAGTAAAGTATATAAAGGAAGGCAAAATCTACCCTGTGTACAAAAATATTTCTATTTTTTCATCCTTTCACAATAAAGCAACGTATAAATTCGATGAACACAAATTCCGGAATTATGAGGAAAATTTATACTCTTTTAATTGTAATCACCGTGGCTCTTTCGTCCTGTATTACAGGAGGTAAAAATAAAATGAGCCATAAAAAAGCATCTTCCTCGGGTGCGGTAGCCTCTGAGAGTAAAAAATCGGACAAAAAAGTAAGGGCCAATTATCGCTCTAACAAATTCCATCCAAGTGCATCAACTTATGAAAAGGTTGAAGACCCCACACTTCGCGCGCATAAAGATTTAAAGGAATCCAGGAAATACAAAAAATATGAAGCTAAGAGAAAGAACTCTCAGGCCCAATACCTGAATACTTTAAATAAAACCAACAAATACAAGGACTCTAAAGTGAACAGTGGGAAGTTCAGTTTTTATTAATAGATTAAATTGAATGAATAAATTATACAATATGAGAAATAAGGTAACATTCAGCATCATTATGCTGAGCCTCTTATTTTTTACATATACAGGGGCGTTGGCTCAGGACATTCAGTTTAGTCAATTTTATAATGTACCCCTGTTTATAAGCCCCGCATTTGCAGGAAGTGTGCATCAACCAAGAGCTACAGTGCATCAGCGATTGCAGTGGCCAAAGCTCGATGGTAAATATATTACATCATTTGCTTCATTCGATACCTATTCACCAAAATACAATAGTGGTTTTGGTGTATATGCATTAAAAGACTGGCAGGGGTCCAATACGATAAGTTCTACTGAAATTGGATTTCAATATAGCTATGAGTTGCATATTAATAGTCAGCTTGTTTTCAGGCCGGGTTTGCAACTTGCAATGATTTCTCGGTATATAGACTATGCAGACCTAAGATTTCCTATTCAGTTTAATGATGAACAGGGCTTCTTTGACCCTAATAACAACTATGCAGGAGTTCCAAGAAAATCATTTGCAGACATCTCTGCAGGAGGTGTATTTTATTCAAAAAACTTGTGGTTAGGCTTTTCAACCCATCACATAAACACTCCTAACCAAAGCTTTTATGGTGATATAAGCAGACTACCGGCTAAATTTGCGATTCTTGGAGGTTATAAGTTCCTCTTTAGCAATGACAAGAAAAAATATTATTCAGATGACGACAATGAAATAAGTCTTACTCCAACTTTCAATTATAAATCTCAGGGAAAATCTGATCAGTTTGATTTAGGACTTTATGGAGTTTACAATCAATTTCTAGCTGGTGGATGGTATAGAGGTATACCCTTTAAAAGATATGAACACAGATTCCAGAATAATGAGTCAGTTGTAATATTCCTTGGATTTAAAACAGGTATCGGATTAAAGTTTGGCTATAGTTATGACTTTACAGTTTCTAAACTGGCCATAGCAAGAACAGGAGGATCGCATGAATTTAATCTTACTTATGTATTCACCAAAAAATTAAAGAAGAAAAAACCGATGCGTCGTATGCCATGCCCAAGCTTTTAATTCTTGGGCTTATTTATATATTATCAAATGAATTTCTATTTTAAAGAGTTTTTACTTCTTAGTTATTTTGTCTGCTATCTTTCAAGTGGTATGGCTCAAAAAAATGAGCCAGCTTTATCTGGAAAAGACCTACAAACACTAGAACAACAAGCCAGCAGTTATTTTTCGCTGGAAAAATACAGTCTGGCGGAGCCTTTATACTATAAATTGGATTCTGTTAAGCCAAATACTCCGGACTATGGCTATAAACTTGGAGTCTGTTATATTTATAATAATAAGGAAGATAAAGCTCTTCCTATATTTGAAGCAGGATTAAAAAAGGCTGCACTATACCCAAAAGCTCTGCTCTATTATACTGCAAGGGCTTATCATCTCAATCATAGGTTTGATGAAGCTATCAAATATTATGAGCGCTATAAAGGATTTGTGAATAAAGAAGGTGACAAAAACAAAATTACAATCATTGCTAACCTCAATAGACAAATTGAGATGTGTCGAAATGGGAAAGAACTCATAAAAAATCCTCTCCCCCTTGAAGTTTTTAATCTAGGTCCGGAAATTAATTCTCCGTATCCTGATTATGGCCCTGTAGTAACGGCTGACGAAGAGCAGGTTATTTTCACTTCTAACAGACCGAATACAACTGGCGGACAAAAAACTGAAGATGGGATTTTTTTTGAGGATATTTACATATCTAAAAAGACCGCTAATGGATGGACGACGGCAGTACAGATGCCAGAACTGAATACCACAGGCCATGATGCCAGCAAAGGTATTAACCCCAACGGAGAAAAGATGATTATTTATCGTTATGGGAAAGATAAACTTTTATCTTCTGCTTCTGGAGATTTATATTTATCTGAACAAAAAAATGGCAATTGGCAGAAAGCAGAACGGATGGCAGATAAAATCAATTCTCCTGGATGGGAGCCTTCTGCTAGTTTACCAGACGATGACAGGATCATGTATTTTGTAAGCAATAGACAAGGTGGCTTTGGAGGTACTGATATTTACAGCATTAAAAAACTTCCAAACGGAGAATGGGCTGAGCCATGGAATCTTGGTCCAGTAATTAATACACCTTATGATGAAGATTCACCATTTATTTCTCCTGACGGGAAAACTTTATACTTTAGTTCAACAGGGCATCGATCAATGGGCGGTTACGATATTTTTATAGCAAGATTTGATGAGACCAAAAAACAGTGGTCATCTCCTGAAAATGTAGGCTACCCAATCAGCACAGCTCAGGATGATCTTTATTTTAGCTGGTCCGCCGATGGATCCAGAATATATTTCTCGAGTGTCAGGCCAGGAGGTTATGGCGACAAGGATATTTATTATGCTTCCATTAAGAAAAATAACAATAGTGTTCTGATTTTAAAGGGAAAAATTTTAGACGCCAAGGATCAGAAACCGTTAGAAGCAATAATCAGAATAAGTGACCCGGAAACTAACGAAACAGTTACAAACGTAACCACTAACAGCACTACAGGCAAGTATCTTGCAGTACTACAAACAGGGAAAAAGTATAGAATTACATTCGAATCTGCTAATTTTCACATAATTACAGAAAATATTGATCTTTCAGGATCAAATTACTCAACAGAACTCGAAAAAAATATAATACTTGAAAAGTATTAAGTTAATTATGTTAAATTTAAGGTATTAAAAGAAAAAACAATCGGAATTTAAGCAATGAAGTGCCGAAAATACATTCAGGGATTAAGCATTTATTTATTTTTATGGATCCCCTTTATTACCAACGGACAATTTAATCATGTTGGAGAAGAATATAAAGAAGTAGAAGCGCATGCCAAAGAGCTAATGTTGAATGAACAGTTTTATCTTGCTCTTCCTATTTATCACTATCTTGATAGTCTTCTTCCCAATAACCCTAAATACATCTATCCTTTAGGAGTTTGTTATCTTAATAAAGTTGAAGAAGCAAAAGCGCTTAGCTATTTTGAGAAATGTCTGAAAGAACCATCTAAATATCCTGACAGACTTTATTATTATACAGGGAAGGCATATCATTTACAATTGGAATTTGATAAAGCTCTTGCCAATTATGAAATCTATAAGACACTTCTTGTTAAAGCAAAGAAAAAAAGTAATAAAGCTCTTTTAAAAGAGGTTTATAGAGATATTGAGATGTGCCATAATGGTAAAGAACTCATAGCTAAACCTTTGGACATTACAATTAATAACCTTGGAAGTTCAATTAACTCACCTTTTCCCGAACATGGTCCTATTCTATCTGCTGACGAAAGTGTCTTGATTTTCACTTCCGGGAGGCCAACTACAACTGGTGGAAATATCGATAAAGTAGATGGTCAGTATTTCGAAGATATTTACATTTCACACAAAACCGATACTGGCTGGAGCACACCCTTAAGCATTGGTGACAGTATCAATACACATGCTCATGATGCCAGTATTTCTTTGTCAGCAGACGGACAAAAACTTTTACTATATAAATCTGAAAAAGAATATTTTGGTTTAAGCACTCAGGGAAACCTGTATGTAAGTGAACTAAAAGGTATGCACTGGACTAAACCAGTAAAACTGCCTTCTCAAATTTGTACTAAAAACTGGGAACCAAGTGCAAGTATTTCAGCTGATGAAAAGTTTATGATTTTCTCAAGCAATCGTCCTGGTGGCTTTGGAGGTCTTGATTTATATATTGTTAAAAAACTTCCTAATGGACAGTGGGCCCTTCCAATGAACCTTGGAGGAGTGATCAATTCGCCATATGATGAAGATGCCCCCTTTATTCATCATGATGGCAAAACATTATATTTCAGCTCTAATGGACATAAAAGTATGGGAGGTTTTGACATCTTTATGTCAAAATTTGATTTATCAACCTTTAATTGGAGTGAACCGGAAAATATTGGTTACCCTATAAGTACGGCTCACGATGATATGCATTTTTCCTGGACTGCAGATGGTAAAAAAATTTACTTCTCCACGACACGCCCAGAAGGCTTTGGAGACCGTGATATTTATTACTCTGAGGTTCATAAGGAGGCAGCTAAATTGGTTGTTTTAAAAGGAATCATTTCAGACTCATTAACATCAATGCCTTTGGATGCAACTATAAAAGTATTGGATAGTAAAAACAATGAAGTAATTGGAATTTTCAATTCTAACAGTTCTACTGGTAAATATATCGTGATCCTTCCTGAAGGAAAAAACTACAACTTTTCAATCACAAGTCAAAACTACAATGTATGTACTGACGTTTTAAATTTTTATAATCTTGAAAAATTCGAAGAAATAGAAAAAAATATAAAGTTGTGTCCTAAATATAAGTAACTAGGACACAATTTTCTTTTACATTTTTTTAACCTTTTCCCTTCCTGAAATAAATTAGATTAATTAATTATTTTATTAGACAAAACAACTATAGATTCTGACTTTCGTAAAAGGCAGTAATAATTGTGTCGTAAATTATTCATTACACATTATTTAAAATGACTTAAGAGGATATTGAAGGATCTATAAATTGTCAAACAAAATACTACTAAAATGTTTCCGGGAGATTCTAAATCGAACAAATTGATCAGAAAGAGAATGAAATTCTCACTATTGATCTTGTTTTCGTTTATCTTCTTTTCTCAGGGGTTTTCGGAGGGTACCAAAGAGATAAGACCTGCATCTACGGATAATGGATTTGTTGTTCTTGATCCAGGATGGTCACCTTTTGCAACTTATGGTTGCCCGACTACCAGCAGATTAAATATAAGAATCTGTAATGTTGGTGAAAAAGTGTATTTCGGTTTTAACCAGCCGAACAGAGATGTCAGATTCAGAATTAAAGACTCCAGTGGAGTAATTGTTGTTCCTCAGACTACTGTACCAAGTGCTGGGGCAGGATTTATTTCTACATATAACCGTGCAGTTGCTGGGCCTTCTGCCATTGTAGGTGCAGCCGGATATGATGCAATGTCTTTTACAGCCACCCAAACCGGAGATTATTATATTGAATTTTTACTTCCTAACGGAAATCCGAGAAGGGAATTTGACCTGTTTGATATTACAGTAGCCTCTGCTGCAAATGTTCCCATAAAGGGGAGAATCTGGTCTCAGTCCTGGATGCTATCTACCAAAAGCTTTACTAACGCATTCAAAGGTCTGATGTATATATATGCCGATGATGGGATTGTTACATCATTGAATTTTAATGGTATGCAGCCTTATGTGTTCGTACTGAACGCCAACATGACCGGTACCGGAAATACCGGTAATCCTGATTTAGACAGACAGTCAAAAGTAGGTTCATCTACTTATCCAAAATACAAAGTATTTCTTAACGATCCTGACCCAGCTTGTTTTCCTACTGGTCAGTTTGGTAAAATTACTGCCCCAACTACTGTTTCAGGTTGCCCTCCCACAAACTTTTGTTTAAATGTGTTTGTGGACAAACCAGGTTTTGCCCAAATATTCCTCGATCTGAATGGAATTCCAGGTCATCAGCCTGGAACGAGAGACCGGGCAATTTCTGCAGTAGTAAATCCGCCTCAAACCTGTATACCATGGGATGGAAGAGATGGTTTAGGTAACAGAGTAACAACTGCTGTAACAATAAGAACCCGAACGGACTTTTATAATGGTCTTACGCACATTCCTTTATATGATGTGGAGGGAAACCCCAATGGGTATATTGTAAATCTGGTCCGCCCTGTAACAGGAATTCCAATAAAACTATATTGGGATGACAGAAATATTCCAGCAGCTAATGGAAGTACGAACCTTACAGGATGTAATAATCCTTGCCATCAATGGACGTGGTATGGATCAGATAATACTGCAAGAGACTATGGTAACAGAAATACAGTCAACACTTGGTGGTATGCGGATTCAACCTCAGATGTAACCGACAATATGGTGCCACCGGGCATTTTTGTAGATGCTGACACCAGAATTTCAGATTCAAATGCCAATGACTCGACAATCTGCGGATCTGTTGGTTCTTATACTCTTAGTGGACTTGTACAAAATGCCGGAGGAGGTATGTGGACCACTACTGGTACAGGTACATTTTCTGATGTAAACAATATGAATGGAACTTATACCCCTTCTGCAGCAGATAAGGCAGCAGGTTCTGTAAAGATCATTCTTGTTTCTATGGGTAATGGCGCCTGTCCAGCCATAAGGGATACATTAACACTAAGATTTCAGGCAATTCCTTCTGTCATTGCAGGCCCAGCTGTCACAGTATGTTCTAACAATCCTCAGGTTGCTTTGAATGGGTCAGTACAGAATGCAACAGGGGTAATTTGGACTAGCTCAGGAACAGGCACATTCACACCGGCAGCAACTAATCTTGTCGCTACTTACATTCCTTCGACAGCAGATATTACCTCTGGGAATGTTTCTTTAACACTAACATCTACCGGTAACGGTGTTTGTCCTGCAACACAGAGTGTTACTAAAATAGTAACTATAGAACAGGCACCTACTGTAAATGCAGGTCCTGATCAGACAATTTGTTCAGGCGGATCTGCCACCTTAGCAGCCAGTGCTACAAATTATACAAGTATAACTTGGTCCGGTGGAAAAGGAACGTTTTCACCGAACAATTCAACCTTAAATGCTACTTATATACCTCATAATTCAGAAAAATCGGGTTCAGTAACACTTACACTTACAGCAACTAAAGTGGGTTGTGCAACGGTAACCGATCAGGTAAATGTCATTATACAACCTGCACTTACTGTAAATGCAGGTGCCGATATTTCTGTATGTAAAAACAATCCAACCGCTAATCTTTCAGGTACTTCTACAAATGCATTAACCTATACATGGTCAGGAGGAGCTGGAACATTTTCAAATGCCAATGCATTAACAACTACCTATACAGCCACAACAGCTGAGACCAATGCAGGTCCTGTAACATTAACACTTACTGCTTCACGCCCAGGCTGTCCTTCTGTTTCCGATCAGGTGCAGGTATCATTCACCCCATCACCAGTTGCAACTCCGGGTCCAGGAAGTACTGTTTGTGCGAATAATCCAAACATTACTCTTAATGGATCTGTAACCGGAGCAACAGGTGGCAGATGGACAGGAGGTTGCGGAACATATATTCCAAATGATGCTACATTAAATGCTACTTATATTCCATGTGCGAGTGAAGTTTCAAGTGGTTTAATTTCCCTTACACTTACAACTACTGGCAATGGTATTTGTAATGCGGTTTCGAATTCTACACTTATATTAGTGGAGCCATCTCCGGTAGCAAATGCAGGGTCTGATAAATCAGTCTGCGAAAACAATCCTAATATTGCCCTGTCAGGTACTATCACTGATGCCACATCATCAACTTGGTCTGGAGGTGCTGGTTTATATCAACCAAGTGCTACTGATTTAAATATCACATATATTCCAACTTCAAATGAAATTGCTTCAGGATCCTTAGTACTAACTTTAACTGCAAATAGGGCTACATGTAATTCACACTCAGATCAGGTAACCATAAACTTCACTCCTGCACCTATTGTAAATGCGGGACCTGACCAGTCTGTATGTGCCAATAATTCAGTTGTAAATCTGAACGGTACTGTGAGTAATGCCGGAGGAGCGATTTGGTCAGGAGGTGCTGGAACCTTCTCTCCTAGTGCTTCTACTTTAAATACAAAATATACACCTACTGCGGGTGAAATAGCAGCAGGAACAGTAACGCTTACATTATCAACAACCGGAAATGGAAATTGTAATCAGGTTCAGGATCAGGTTGTAGTTACAATAACGAAAACTCCAACTATTGATGCTGGTACAAATCAGACAGTTTGTGCTAATAACCCTGCAGTAAATCTGAGTGGAAAAGTAACTATAGCCACAGGAGGAACTTGGTCTGGCGGAAGCGGAATTATAACTCCCAATATAGATTCATTAAATATCAGATATATTCCTTCTGCTGCCGAAATTACTGCAGGAACAGCAACACTTACATTTACTACTAGGGGAAATGGAAATTGTATTCCAGTTTCTGATCAAGTTTCTGTAAATATCACCCCTGCCCCTACTGCAAATGCAGGAGCAGACAAATCTGTGTGTGCAGATAGCCCGGCAATTTCTTTATCAGGTTCTGTAACAGTGGCCACAGGAGGTACATGGTCTGGCGGGATGGGCACATTTATACCAAACAATTCTTCATTAAATGCTACTTATCAACCAACTGTATCTGAAATAAATTCTGGTTCCGTTACACTTACTCTAACAACTTCGGGAAATGGTATTTGTAATCCGGTTTCAGATCAGATAATAATTTCAATAGCACCAGCTCCTACGGTAAATGCTGGGGCTGATCAGGTACTATGCGGGGCGGTTTCATCAGTTGCTTTGTCTGGCAATGTTACAGGATCAACAGGTGGCACATGGACTACTTCCGGCACTGGAACATTCTCTCCAAATACAAATACTCTTAATGCAAGTTATGTTCCATCAGCAGCTGATAAAACAGCTGGAAATGTAACTTTGACTTTAACAACAACAGGTAATGGCCTTTGCAAAGAAATTAAGGATCAGGTTGTACTTTCCTTTACAACTGTTCCCACTGTAAATGCAGGTCCTGATCAGGTTATATGTGCTAATGACCTTCCTGTTAGATTAGCAGGCTCGGGATCAGCAGCAAACTGGTCCGGAGGAAGCGGAACATTTACACCTAATTCCAATTCTGCAAATGCAACCTATATGCCATCAGCATCGGAAATTTCTTCCGGTACAGTTAACCTTACTCTTACAACAATAGCAAGCGGGGCATGTCCTGTAGTTTCTGATCAGGTTAGAATTACAATTCCTCCAGCTCCTATTGCCAATGCTGGCCCAGACTTTGTAATGTGTGGGAATTTATCCAGTTACACTCTTAACGGAACTATCAACAGCGCTGCTACAGGTGGTTTCTGGACGACAACCGGCACAGGGACCTTTACTCCAAACTCATCTACATTAAACGCGACCTATACACCATCTACAGCAGACAGAACCGCAGGATCTGTATATCTAATATTATCCACTACCGGAACTGGAATTTGTTCAACTACCAGAGATACAATGCAGTTGACAATATCACCAAGAGTAACTATAAATGCAGGTCCTGATCAAACTCTTTGTGCAAGTCTAACAGGAATTCAATTAAATGGTACTGCCAATAATGCCACAGGAATTACCTGGACAACTTCAGGAACAGGCACATTTACCCCAAATGCTACAACATTACTAGCATCGTATATTCCGTCATCAGCGGACACTGCAGCTAAGTCTGTCACTTTAACCCTGACCTCTTCAAGCACACCTACCTGTGCTTCAGTAACAGATAATGTAACGATCCAATTTACACCTGCCCCTGTAATAATAGCAGGGCCTGATCAAACTTTGTGCGCAGATGTTGCCTCTGTTCAGTTAGCTGGTTATAAAGCAAATACTTCCGGTGCAAGATGGAGTACTTCAGGTACCGGTACATTCTCTCCATCCTTTACAACTTTGAATGCATCATATATACCATCTGAAGCAGACAAAGGTACAGCAGTGACATTAACACTTAGCAGCACAGGAAGTGGTATATGTAATGGTACATCTGATCAGCTTATAATAAATCTGAATCCAACCCCTACTGTAAATGCAGGTCCGGATCAGACAGTCTGTGCTGATACTTCAGCAATCAATTTAAATGGTATAATAACAGTTGCAACTGGCAGCACCTGGACGTCAGATGGAACAGGTTCGTTTGCAAATTCAAGTTCACCAGCTACAACCTATACCCCTTCTGCTGCAGATATAAGCAAAGGAATAGTAGCATTCACACTTACTACCAATGCGGCAGGTGCTTGTTCTCCAGTTTCAGATATCGTTGCTGTTGTGATCAAACCCGCACCGACAGTCAACGCAGGGACCAACAGAAATGTGTGTGCTAATAACGCAACACTTACTCTTTCCGGATCTGTAACTATTGCATCAGGAGGAATCTGGTCAGGGGGGACTGGAATATTCCTGCCGAACAATTCAGCTTTAAATGCTACTTATAATCTTTCTGCTTCGGAAATAAGCAGTGGTAGTGTAACCTTAACTTTAACTACTACCGGAAACGGCCTGTGTAAAGCGAAGACAAGTCAAATGACCATTAATGTTGGAGCATCTCCAACAGTAAATGCAGGCCCGGATCAGACCATTTGTGAAGACCTAATGGGTGTTAATCTTGCAGGTACATTTACGGGTACAAGTATGGCAGGCATTGAATGGACAAGTTCAGGAAGTGGCGCTTTCTTCCCTAATCAGGTTACTCCAAATGCCACTTATGTTCCTTCTGTAGCGGACAGATCTTCCGGAATGGTCAGATTATTATTAACAACAACAGGAAATGGAAATTGTAATGCTGTTGTAGATACAATGAATATTACAATAACGCCTGCGCCAACTGTTAATGCAGGTGCAGATAAGATTGTTTGCGGAAACAATGCAGAAATCAGCTTGCAGGGAAATGTATCCATTGCCACTGGAGGATATTGGAGATCAAGCGGAACAGGAACTTTTGCTCCTGATACAGTATCATTAAATGCATCCTACATACCATCTCCATTGGATATTTCAGGCGGAACTGTTACACTCACTTTAATTTCATCAGGAAATGGGTTATGTAAACCAGTTAGTGATCAGCTGACAGTTACTATTACCCCAGCACCTACAATTAGTGCCGGAGCAGACAGAACCGTATGCGCTAATAATTCTAAGATTTCACTTAATGGTGTAGTTACTGTAGCTAGTGGAGCAACATGGACTACAAGCGGAAGTGGTTCATTCTCACCTAACCCGAACAGTCTGAATGCGACATACACACCTTCTGTAGCTGATAATACAGCAGGTTCTGTTATACTAATTCTTACTTCTACAGGCAATGGAGATTGTAATGCTGTTTCAGATTCTATAAACATAACTATTACCCCTGCTCCTACTATTGAAGCAGGAACCGATCAGACAATCTGCGCAAGTGGCACAGGAGCTCCTTTAAACGGAACAATATCTGTTGCTACTGGCGGTTCATGGAAATCTTCCGGATCAGGTACATTTAGTCCTAATGCATTCAGCGCTATTGCAACCTATGTACCTTCAGCCAATGACACTATCAATGGAAAAGTAACATTGACACTTACTACAACAGGAAATGGAAATTGTACCCCTGTTTCAGACAGTCTGAGAGTAACTATACAGAAGGCTCCATTAATAAATGCAGGTCCTGACGAAACTATTTGTGCAGACAAAGAATTCCTGCAGCAATCAGGTCAAGTAGCAAATTCTACTGGCGCTAGATGGACCACAAGCGGAAGCGGAACCTTTACTCCTGACAATAATACACTTAATGCAATCTATAATCCTTCAGTTGCTGATCTCTCAGGAACATCCCTGGTACTTACTTTAACTTCTACAGGTAACGGAGCATGTTCACCTGTTTCAGATCAGAAGATTTATACTATCAATCCTGTACCAACAGTAAATGCAGGAGCTGATCAGTCGCTCTGTGCAAATAACTCAAATGTAGTTCTAAGTGGGGTTAAAACAATTGCAACAGGTATTATGTGGACAAGTTCAGGAGATGGAACATTTTCACCAGATAACACATCTCTGCTAGCAACCTATATCCCATCTGCGGATGATATTGCCGGTGGCGCACTTGCAATAACGCTAACAACAACCGGTAACGGAGCTTGTAATCCTACTTCAGATCAGTTAAATGTAACTATAACTCCTGCTCCGACAATAACAGCAGGACCTGATCAAACGGTTTGTGCTAATAATTCGAATATACATCTTAGCGGGGATTATACAGTCGCCACTGGTGGAACATGGACTTCATCAGGAACAGGTACATTCTCTCCATCTGTGAATGATAAGAATGCTGTTTATAAACCATCTACTCAGGATATTTCTAATGGAAACGTAACACTAACATTTACCTCAACTGGAAATGCCAATTGTTCAGTTGTATCTGATGAAATGATTGTTACTATAACTCCTGCTCCAACTGTTAACGTAGGCCCAACAATCAATATTTGTGCAACTACAACAGGAGTACCTTTAAATGGAATCATAACAACCGGTGCTACTGGTGGAATCTGGTCTACAGGATCAGGTGACGGTACATTTAGTCCTTCAAACACAGATTTGAATGCGACATTTATGCCTTCTGCAAATCAAATTGCTAATGGTAGGGCAAACCTGACACTTACAACCACTGGATTTGGAAATTGTAAAGCAGTATCAGCCAACCTTGTAATTAATATTTCACCTCTTGCAGTAGTGAATGCCGGACCAGATGTACAGGTTTGTGCCGGAGCTCCTGGTATAGCTCTTTCAGGATCAGTTAAAAAAGCAACAGGAGGAATATGGACAACCTCAGGAACAGGATCTTTTGTTCCGGATCCTACAGCATTGAATGCGACATACGTTCCATCTGTTGCTGAAAATATAAATGGAAGTACAATTCAACTGACACTTACCTCAACAGGAAATGGTTTCTGTACACCGGTTACAGATGAGATGACCATAAGCTTTAAAATTACACCTGTAGATGCAGGACCGGATCAGCAATTCTGTTCAAATGCATTACCAGTACAGCTTAATGGTTCAGGTAACGGAACTTGGTCTGGTGGATTAGGTACATTCTCAGATTCAACTTCATTGAGTGCGACTTATACCCCAACCTTAGCTGAAATAGGCACAAAAGTAGAGTTGATACTAACCGGAGCAGCTCTGGGTTCTTGTATAGCAGGTAAGGATACGGTAGTAATCGACTTATTACGCGGCCCTTCAATAGACGTAGGAGCAGATCAGTCCATTTGTGAAAACAATCCCGTAGCAAATATTACTGCAATTTATGCAGATGCAGACGGTATCATATGGAAAACAGAAGGTAACGGAACATTCTCTGCTTCATCCTCTGCATCTACAACTTATACTGCATCACCACAGGATATTACAACTGGTGTTATAAGATTGTATGCAACAACAATCAATACCAATATTTGTAGACCTGAAGCTGATACCTTGACACTTACCTTTACTCCAGCTCCGACAGTAGATGCAGGTAGTGATATCACTTCTTGTGCAAATTCTGGCGCCATTAATATAAGTGGAATAGTTACCGGTGCCACGGGAGGTTCATGGAGTACAGTATCCGGAAACGGTTCTTTTGCAAATGCTGCCCTGGTATCAACCAGTTACACTCCTTCTTCGGTCGATATAATCAATGGAAGTGTTACACTACGCTTAACATCTAATCCAGCAGACAATTGCAGTACAGTGTTTGACGACCTTGTTATTAATATAGGCACAGCTCCAACTGTAGATGCAGGAAATGATGAAACCATCTGTGCTGATGCAAGTAGAGTAGTATTAAGCGGATCAGTTCAGATTGCTTCTGGAGGACACTGGACAACTTCAGGTACCGGTAAATTTAGTCCTAATGACAATACCCTGAATGCTACATACATACCTTCTGCTGATGATATTAATAATATGGGAGTAACCCTTACACTTACTACAACTGGAAATGGTACATGTACTCCAGTGTCAGAAAGTAAAATAGTTACAATTACTCCTGCACCTACAGTAAATGCAGGTCCAAGCCAAACAATTTGCGCTGATAACACTACAATTACTTTGTCAGGAACCAGAACTGTTGCCCTAGGTTCAGTATGGAGCAGCACAGGAGGCGGATCTTTTGCAGATCCTAACAACCTGAGCACAACCTATACTCCTACTGCAGAAGAAAAAGCAGCTGGAGCTATAAATCTAATATTAACAACTACCAATAATGGATTGTGTCAGGAAGTCTCAAGTACCCTTTCCATACTAATTACTCCAATTCCTGTAGTTAATGCAGGTCTGGATCAATCTGCCTGTGTCGATGTTAATTCTTATCAATTAGCCGGGAAAGTTATAAATGCTCCATCAGGCATCTGGACGACATCCGGATCCGGATCATTTGATGATGCAAATGCACTAAATGCTGTGTATACACCTTCTTCTACTGATAAAACGAACGGCAATGTAACATTAACATTTGCTTCAGCAGGTAACCCTCTTTGTAATGTAGTAAGTGACCAGTTGGTATTAAGCTTTACTCCGGCACCTACTATTAATGCCGGACTAGATCACTCAATCTGTGCTGATAAGGATACCATTCATATTGCCGGATCTGTAACTATAGCAGCAGGTGGAAGATGGAACAGTAATGGAGATGGATATTTTGCCCCAAGTGCTAATTCTTTAGGTACAGTTTATTATCTAGGTGAAACAGATAGAGGACAAACTTCTGTAACACTTTCTATAGTCTCTACAGACAATGGAACTTGTAATGCTGTTACTGATAACCTTATTATAGATATTGCACCGAAACCTATTGTAAATGCTGGAGCTGATCAGACGATATGCGCAGGTCAGGCAAATGCGACCCTTTCGGGATCAGTCCTCCATGCAACAGGAGGAGTATGGTCAACAACAGGAACCGGTACATTTACAAACGGAACATCCTTAACTACTACATATATTCCGTCACAAGCTGATAATGAGGCGGGAGGTGTAATACTTACCCTGAATTCAACAGGTAACGGATTATGTAATGCAGTTAGTGACTTTATTGTAATTAATGTGATTCCTTCTCCTTCTGCTATCGTAAATGCCGGAGCTGATATAATTACATGTAAAGACCTAAGATCAGTAAAATTATCAGGCTATGTATCAAATGCCGGAGGTGGAATTTGGTCTACTTCTGGTACTGGAACATTTACTCCTGACATAAATACCTTAAATGCTTCTTATACTCCATCATTAGCTGATAAAGCAGCGGGGAATATAGTACTTACATTAACTACTGCTAATAATGGCCAGTGTAGCTCTGTTTCAGATGACATGAGTGTAACTTTGACACCTATCCCTGTTGTCACTGCAGGATCATACCCAGACATATGCGGACTGCCTCAAGCTGCTATTTCTTTAAATGGTAATGTTACAATTGCAACTGGTGGCATATGGAAATCAAGTGGTTCTGGTGTTTTTGCAGTCGATGCAGCAACACTCAATGCAACCTATTTCCCATCAAAACTTGATATACAGAACGGTGTTGTAGGGTTAACGTTAACTTCAACGGGTAATGGAACATGTTCACCTGTGATGCAGACAACTCAGGTAAAAATCATACAACCACCTGTTGTGGACGCAGGAACGGATAAGAGCTATTGTTCAGATATAGTAACACTTGTATTAAGAGGAACTTCTCAGTTTGATAATGGAGTTACCTGGACAGGTACTGGTACAGGGACATTTAATCCTAACAATAAAGTAACGTCAATCTATTCTCCTTCAGATGCTGATAAAGCGATCGGAAAGGTAGTAGTAACATTATCTGCTGCAGGAAAAGGAAGCTGCCCTTCAACTTCAAATACTTCGGTAATTACTATACTTCCTGCACCAGAGGCTAATGCAGGACCTGATCAGACAACTTGTAATATTCTGGATTCTTATAGTCTGAAAGGAATACATAAGAACTCTACCAGCGGCGCATGGTTTACATCTGGTACTGGTTTATTTGATGACTTTAACAAACCTAATGCAATTTATTATCCTTCAGATGCTGATAAATCATCTGGTTCTGTAGATCTTGTATTTATCACAACAGGTAACGGAATATGTAAATTCAGCCAGGATACCATGACACTTTACGTGGACAAATCTCCTATTGTAAATGCAGGAACTGCGATGGTTTGTGCCATAGAAGATGGAGCACAGCTTGCCGGAGATATAAAAAATGCTAACGGCGGTAAATGGTCTACTTCAGGAACAGGAGTATTTGCCATCAATGCTGCAGATCTGAATGCTAAGTACTACCCTACTCTGAATGACTATAATAAAGGACAGGTGGTTCTGAAACTTACCTCATTTATCAATGGCGCTTGTCCAGCTGTATCAGACAGTACAGTATTGAAAATTGATCCTCTGCCAATTGCCGATGCTGGTAGAGACCAGTTTGTGTGTAGAGGAACAACTATAATTCTTGAGGCTAAAACAAGCCCAGGCATTACTTATGAATGGAAAAACAATGCAGGTACCATTATCAGCACTGATCCAGTCTTTAGTATAACTGCTGCCAGTGATTCAGCTATAACTCTTACTGTTAAAGATTATAAAGGATGTCCTGCGTCAGATAGCATCAATGTCGGTGTATTTGATTTCAACAATTCGAAATTTGACATGCTCGATCATTATTGCTACAGTGACACTTTGATCATTCACTCCTTGGCAACCGGATTGCCAGCTGTTCCAGGTCAATATCAGTGGTACCGAGATGGTATTATTCTGAATAGAGAAAACAGATCTGCTATAGCTCCACAAAGTAATGGCTTATTTAAAGTTGTTTACGAATATGGCAACTGTTCAACAGAAAAGACTACCAATGTAACCAACCCTCCTGCTCTGACAAGGCAGCCGGTTCTTGGATGTATTGGAACTACTCTACCAATCACCATAGTTTCTGATGTAAACAATGTTGACTATTCATGGATAACAGGAGAACAAGGTAAAGATCTTAATTCTATTAATGTACCGGTTGCTGCTGACACTAATTATTTCAGGGCAATTGTTACAGATATCCTTGGTTGCAATAGTACTGACAGTGTTATGGTCATCGGGATTGAAAGACCGGTAATCAATATCTCTGATGCAGTTTCATGCGCAGGTCAGACAGTAACTTTAGTTGCAACTCCTTCCAATATGGATAAATTTGCACCGTTTGTTCCTGATTATGCATGGTTTAAAAATAATACTGACATGCATGTAAGTAAAGATACGCTTCATGTAAAAGAGTCAGCGCTGTATGTAGTTTCAATAACTTTAGGTCAATGTACAACCAATGATTCTGCTCAGGTGTTATTCAATGCTCTACCTGTTTCACACTTGCCTGAATTCACCAAACTTTGTCCTGAATATGGCGCGAAAGTCACACTGGATGCAGGTTACGATGCAAACTACATTTACAAATGGACATCAGTAAATCCTGTATCCAATAAAGACACAAGTAAAATTGAGGTACCATTACCTGGAACATATTTTGTACTTATAACCAATAAAGAAAACTGTTCAATAACTGATACCATATTGGTCAGAGACCTTTGCAACCCTCGTCTTGATGTTCCAAACGTTTTCACACCTGGAAAATCAGACACACCTGAAAATCAAACATTCAGAGCATATGGAAAATATGTAGTCAACTATAGGATGATGATTTTCAACAGATGGGGTGAGATTATATTTGAAACCGGAGATAAAGACCAAGCCTGGGATGGGTATTACAAAGGACAGTTAATGCCAATAGGAACATATCCATACATCATCACCTATGAAGGGGAAGATCCTGAAAGCAGAGGGCCGTACAAAAAAGAAGGTAAAGTAACCTTATTAAAGTAAAATTCTTATAATAAATAAAAAAGGAACCACTTTAGGGTTCCTTTTTTTTATTAACCCATTTTTATCTTCAATCCTAAATTCGATATTACATAACAGCCTGATTTTTAATATATATAATAGAGAAAATCAATGTTAGTTGCTGATTACAGACTTACTCATACTTCTTCCGACATTATTGTACCTAGGAAGTGCATTGAGTATATGAATAAATCCATCCGGAGAACCAACCAAACAAAATGGATTTTCATGTTAAATGAAAAGAAAAATTGGTATTTGAACCTTCATACTTTATATGTTAACCACTCAACAGTTTTGAAAAAAACTCTGATAAATGCACCATAATGCTTAGTTTTACTATAATAAAAAGAAAATCATTCAACTGACCTTAACCTCAACATTGCTTTTCCCAATGACCTTAAATCTTCCTTTTGCAATAAATCATCTTTGACATGATGATTTCTAAAACAATACAAATGAATTAACAATGGTTTATTTTCACTAAACGAAGGCTGGTCATCAGAAAATCTGAATAAAAATATTGTTTCAGGATCAGCGCCCGGGCTTATTGCTTCTTCAGTTATTAATTTAAACCAGTAAGGATCTTTAAACAAGCGTCCAGTTCCCGGAACCTTACATGTAACTACAAGCCTGTCAATTATTTCACCATTGATTGGATGAGGAAAATGAGCAAGCAATTTGAGGTTATTTTTTTCACATGAAAGACTGACTTTGTCACCCACAAAATGATGAGGAATAATATCTCCGGAAATCAGCCTTACAAAAAACAAGCGAAGGTTAAATGCATTGTTTCTCCTTTTATCTGTTACAGAATGAATTGAAATCGTATTCCAATAACCTTTTACAAGGTCCATATTGGTTAATTTATCAGTATAATAAACAGTAAAAATTCCTCCTATAATAAAGGCAGTAGTCAAAGAATGGCCAGCAATTGAGGGGCCCTTTTCCCAAGCCACCAAGGCATACTGAAGCACAAAAATTGCAGTTAAAGATACAGCCATATAAGTCTGCATGTTTTCAGAACGATATTTCATTTTATAATTGAAATATGGAGAATTGTTCATGCAGTTATTGATAATAATGATCCACACTGAAACAGAAATCACAAAGTGTAAAAGAAATACCGGAAAAACCTGTTTAAAGATCCAGAAGTCATACAACCCATGTGTCATGCTGCCAAGCAGGAAAAACATCGGAAATGAGAGCCATAGAGGGAATTTTTTAAATCTGTATTTACTCAATACAAAACCATAGGCAACTATTGATGAGGCAATCATGTGAGATGGAACTGATGTCATGCCCCTGCCCTGCACAATTCCGGCAAGGTCACCATCGAAATACAGGATATTCTCAACAAATGCAAACCCCAACGCGCTGAGACATGCATATAGAATATAATCATAGGCCTCATTTAAGTGCTCAGAAAAAAAAGCAACAAGTAAGAATAAAGGAATAATCTTGACAAATTCTTCAATAGCACCTATCCCAAAAATACAATACAATAAATCATTCCAGAAATTTCCACTTCTGTCAAAATGCAAATAGTATCTGAAAAAATCATAAAAGAAGAATGCAAGGAATGTAAACGTCATTCCATACAAGAGTGTTAATAACAAAGGAAACCAGTCTTCCTTTTCATAAATATCAATCCGGATAATATAAAACAACCAGACCAGCATTATTCCTAAGGCAGCTAAAAAGCCTGTCCACTTAAAGTCTTTAAATGAGTGAGAAAGAACTTTTAAATAATATTTTATATAATCTCCATTAAGAAAATAGAATTTTGTAGCCATTTGAAATGGTACAAACTGTTCTGTCTTGGAAGAATGTAACAATTCTTTTAACCCTGCTTCATCGTTATACTTTTCCAGAAGTAAAGTATATTCTTCAAATGCTGCACTGTTAAAGACATCATTGATATGGATAGCATTATTAAAAAGCTGCTTTGCCTGGAGAGTATCACCAATTTTCAAATAAGTAACAGCTGAATAATAATTCAGATAGGACAGCCTTCTATTGACTACGCTTTTGAAATAAGATAAGGCGGAAGGGAGGCTGTCTGAAAAATATTTGAACAGTCCTATAGACAATCTTGCCTGATCTACATAAGCAGAATCGCTAAAATTTAATCTGTCAGAAAAAAAATTCAGTAAAGTATAATCGTCTCTTTCTAAATACCTGTTATTTTCTTCCCAGGAATGAGGTATTCTGAAATGATTTTGAATGCATTCAAAATTAAGATCTGGATCCAAAAAAGATTGTTCTAGTTTTCCAATATATAACTCCTCTTTTTGAATTAAATCCTTTACGGGTAAATACTCTTCATCAAACGTCTCAGTCGGACTTTTAATAATATCAGGTTCTTTGATGAAAAAATTGATAGCCAAAAAAGAAAACAGCAGCAATGTCAGAGACATTGAAAGTGATCTGATAAAAGGGATTTTGAAAAATTCCTTCTTTTCATTTTTATTAATATGATACAGGTAAAATATATAGACTCCCCCACCTAATAAAACCCAGAAATACAGCGAACGTCCTACAAAAAAAGTTTTTTTTCCTTCGGCAAAAAGCAGCATTGGCCAAAAGCACAATGTAATAAACGCAATTATTTTTTTGTAATTCATTAATTAAAATCTTCTCTAATTTTCCTAAATTAATATTTTATTTGACCAAAATTTTTCCGAAGATGGAAGAATATTTACACAAAAGGAAAAATATTAAAAACAGGTAAATTTGTTGAAATTGAAGGACTATTACAAAGTTTTACATCTTTCATCCAAAGCTTCTGCGGATGAAATTAAAAAAGCATACAGAAAACTTGCCTTGCAATTTCATCCTGACAAAAACTCAACTCCTCAGGCTAAAGCTGTATTTCAGGAAATTAACGAAGCTTATGGTGTACTTAGTGATCCTGTTAAAAAAAATAATTACGATTCCAGCTTTAATCAGTCATATCAGGCAAATACTTCCCATACAGGAGAAAAATCAAATACAGAAAACCATCGTCCCTTTCATAAATCTTCTGGAAAACAAAAGTTTAAAAACAAAGACCCATATAAGCATTTTGCACTAAAAGGAAAATTTTTCTCCTCTTTTATATTCTTTTTCTGTCTAATCCTTTGCCTGGATTATTTAATTTCTCAAAGGTATGACAATACAATCGTAGAAGATATTTCAAGCTTTGAAGCCCAAACTGCAAATTATACGGATCATTACAACCATGAAATCCGAAGTTCAAAAATTGATTTTAATTTTAATTCGGGATCTGCTAATACCCTTACACCTTATGATACAATCAGTGTAGATATCACTCCCATCTTTGGTATTGTAAAATCCTGCCATCCTGCTTCCAATGGAAAGTTAAATTATGCAGATGGATTTTCAATTTACTATCCTTTTACTTTTTTGATTCTTCTGGCTATGGGAGCAAGCTTTGCAGCCCTGTTTGTTAAATCCAGTGAAACAGGATTTTCTCTTTCAGTATTGGCTATGATTTTATTTATAATAGTTCAATTTCTGCTGGCTAAAAGCTGATTATTTTTTCAATTTATCACCAAAAACCTTTTTAAATTTTTCAACTTTAGGTTTTATTACATAGGTACAATATGGTTGCCCCTGATTCAGATTGAAGTAATTCTGATGATAATCTTCCGCCGGGAAGAATTTGCTGATAGGCACAATTTCAGTTACAATAGGACTACTGAATGCACCTGACTTATCAAGCTCCTTTTTATATTTTTCTGCCAGTTCTTTTTGTTCTGAATTATGATAAAAAACAGACGAACGGTATTGAGTGCCAACATCATTGCCTTGCCTGTTCAGGGTAGTAGGATCATGCGTTTGCCAGAATACTTCCAACAAGTCCTTAAAAGAAACTAATACCGGGTCATAATAAATCTGAATGACTTCAGCATGACCGGTGTTTCCTGTACATACTTCTTTATAAGTAGGATTGTCAACTTGTCCACCTGTATAGCCAGACACGACTTTGTGTACACCTTTCATATCCTGAAAAATTGCCTCTACACACCAGAAGCATCCTGCTCCGAATGTGGCGGTATCTAAATTTGCCATGTGGTTTAAGTTTTCTTCTTTAACATCAGAATTGTTTGCCGGCACCTTTGATTTCGTACAAGAAAAGAAGCAAAAACCAAGGAACAGGTAAGCAAGAGATAAGAATTTTAATTTGTCTGACATAGTAATCTTTTATTATACTTAAAAAAGTACAGATAACAGAATAACAATATTCGGACATTTTTTGGTTTCTATCAATCGTTTTTCCTGGAATGAATCATTCGTTTATATGCCATTAGCATTTTATCCTGAGAATACTTCAATTTGTACATAATAAACAACAGAAAAAATGTTATCTGAAGTTTATAAATACCATTCTCAAGATACTTCTTCCCTGAAACAAGAACATACTTGCTGACAATTTTGAACTTTGCATTACTTTTAATTCTCTTTATTAACTCAAGATCTTCAAGAAAATAAAGCTTCTCGTCAAATCCTATACAGTTTGTAAACTCTTCTTTAGTTACAAATAAACTCTGATCACCAAATTTTACATAATCCGAATTAAATCGGGTAAACCAACAATTCAGCTTTAAAAACCAATGATTATAATCTACCTGAAGTCTGAAACAACCTGCAGAATAACCATCTTTCACTGCAAAAATGATATCATCACAGAAACCTTTGGGAGGAAAAGTATTGGCATGGATAAAATAAAGAATATCGCCGGATGCCCGCGCTGCCGCAAAATTCATCTGGGCTGCCCTTCCCCTTACGGGACAATTCAAAATCCTTGCCCCCTGATGACGGGCAATTGGTACAGTTTCATCATTACTATTTCCGTCAGCCACTATAATCTCATGCAGTAAAGAGGGATTTGATTGTCTTTTAAGATATTTGATTAATCGTCCAATATCCTCCCCTTCCTGAAATGTGGGAATTATTACACTGATTTTCATAAGGTTTAAAATATCAAAAATAACATTGAACTAATCTCAATGTTTCCAAAGCATTAAGGCATAGGGGCAAGAGATTAATTAAAAAAATAAAACAAAAATAAACTCCGATGGTATAAGCTATGACCCGAATCGATCCAGAAAATCTTGTTTCTTTGCGGGAGAAACATCGATTTCAGAGCCATCAGACATTACTACCTGCCCTCCTTTTCCCTTTCTGTACTTCTTAATATATTGAATATTGATTAGATGTGATTTGTGGATCCGCATAAAATCATAGTCTTCTAGCAATCCTTCAAAGTGCTTCAGAGTGCGGCAAATGAGCATCTTTTTACCTTCAGCTAAAATAATATCTGTAAAATTATCATTTGCCTGGCATCTGATGATATCTTTCACATGAATCACCTCAAAGCCTTCCATTGTAGGCAATACAATCTTCTGTAACTGCTTATTTACGATGTTGATATTTTCTATCAATATCTTAGTATGAATGAATTCTTTTGATTTTTCTCTCTGTCCTTTAATTTTATCAACTGCAGAAACAAGTTCGTCAATATCTATCGGTTTGAGGATATAATATGCAGCACTGCAATTAAGAGCTTTCATGGCATAATTGCTAAATGCAGTTACAAATACTGTTTCAAATGTTATTTCTTTCACCTGTTCCAATAAATCAAAAGCATTGCCATATGGCATTTCAACATCGAGAAAAAGTATATCCGGCCGCCACTTTTCAATAACTTCCAAACCCGACTTTACTGAATCTGCAAGACCCACTACTTCTACGTCCATACAGTACTTTTGAATATAATGCAACAAAGTCTCTCTCCCTGAAACCTCATCATCCACGATAACTGCTTTCATTGCCATATTGCTTGATTTTATTTTGTCCCGATTGTAATGATAACCTTAGTTCCGGACTGATTGAATTCATCCAGATCTTCAATCACAACTTTCATCCTCGTTTTGTATAATTCATTAATTATCCCAAGTCTGCTTTCTATATTCTTCATACCAAGAGAGCTGCTTTCCTTCTGGTTTTGGGTTTTAAATTCTATTGATTTTTTTCTCCCTATGCCATTGTCTTCAATCACAACCTCTATCCCGCTCTGCACCTGAGAGATACTGACTTTCAAAAAACCCTTTTTCTCTTTGTATCTTAAACCATGCCATACTGCATTTTCTATATAAGGCTGAATTAACATAGGAGGCATTTCAAGTTCTCTGTTAATGGATTCATCTATCTCAAATTTATAATCAAACTTTTCCGGAAAACGTGAATGCTCCAACTGCAAGTATAGCTCGAGTATTCTTATTTCAGTAGCAATCGGAACAAAATCATACTGACTGTTTTCCATTACAGCTCTCATTAATTTTGAAAAATCAGATAGATATTTATTAGCTGATTTCTCATCATTTTTGGCAATGAAACTATTTACTGAATTCAGTGCATTAAAAATAAAGTGCGGGTTCATCTGGCTGCTTAAGGATTTTAAGGCAAGCTTTTGATTGGAAATCCTTCTTTTACGGGAACTCGCAAATATCAACCAGGTACTTCCAAATACCAGCAACAATCCGGACATTAACCCATAAATGATCAATTGCTGACGCTTTAAACCAGCCTCTCTGATTTTCTTATCCTTTCTCAGTAGGTCAATGGTCTTTTGGTTCAGGGCCATGTCCTTTTCAAGCATCTCCAACTTTTTCTGTCTGGAAATAAGGTCATCCTTACCATATAACAGGTTATTTATCTCATGCTCTCTCTTTGATAAAATGGAATCTTTAAGAGTTATATATTCTTCATACAAAGCCATTGCCTTCTTAAAATTTCCCGATTCTATATAGGCTTTGGACAAGGCCTTTAATCCATCTGCTTTTTTCATCAGGTCTCCGGATTCTTCCGATAACTGTATACCTTTTTCTATGAAGGACATAGCATTTGCAGAGCTCTTTTGTTCCAGATATAAATTACCGACATCGACATATTCTTTTGCAAGTGCATCTTTGTCGTCTAACTTTATATTTACCTCTAATGATTTCTGTTTGGCTTTCAATGCATCATCAATTCTGTTTTGTTTGCTGTAGGCACGACTTATATTATTATAGATATCAGCTTTGGTTTTTTCATCCTTGCTTTCCTTTGCTATTTCCTCAAGCTTTTCATAATGTTTAATAGCCTTATTTGTTTTTTCCTGTTCAAGGTAAACCTTTCCTATTCTGTTGTTCGCTTCAATTATACCATCCTTGTTTTTATCTCTTTCTTCTATAGCAAGCACTGCTGTGTACTCAGCTAAAGCCTGTTGATAATTTCCAAGCAATAGATAGAGATCACCATTTTTATTTCTCCATCTGACTTGCTCTCTTTTGTTAGATGTAGATATTGCATCTTTAATTAACTGATTATTAATCTCAATAGCTTCTTTAGTATTGTTACTTTTTTCATATGAAAATGATAGACTTGTAAGGGTCTCATTTACAAGGGAAGATTCTTTCAAATTTTTAAAGATCTCAAGTGCTTTCAGAAAGTTTTCCTGACCTTTAGAAAAAATACCTTGGTTGGTATTAATTTCTCCAAGCAACTTGTAACATAAACCTTCTAGCCTTTTATCTCCATCTTTAAGGTTCAAAGTCAAGGCTTCCTGGATGTAATCAATAGCCCTGGCTGGATCAGTAACAGCAATTTTTTCAGCTTTATCAATTAGAGAATAAGCTGGATCAGGAGCCGTTTTACTAATTATTACTTTCTTATTCTGTGCATTAAGTTGCACTCCAGCAAACAGAACAAGAACTATCAATGCTAATTTCCGCATCTCAATACATTTAAAACCTCAGCAACAAAACTACAAAATAATTGACTAACAGTTTTTTACAGCAGCTTAAATATTTTCACTAAGTCTTGAATCAATTTCACTAAGTGATATTACCTGTTGCCTCAATTTCACTTTACCCACTTCGTTATTCCATATACCTTTCTGAAAAATTAAAAAATCTTATGGATATGCTAATGAAAAAAAAGACTATTTTTCTATTCACCACATTTTGCTTTGCTTTTGCCTGTTCTCTTTATGGAAATAATTTTCTTTTGCTGTTTAAAAAGAATATTACAGAAAAAGCATTAAACCTTCCTGATCCACCACCTCAGCAAAAAAAAATTAAGGTTGCTCTTCTGCTGGATACAAGTAACAGTATGGATGGACTGATTGAACAGGCAAAATCTCAACTCTGGACTATTGTCAACGAACTTGCTCTGGCTAAATGCGATGGAATCAAACCTACTATTCAAATAGCATTGTATGAATATGGCAATGACAGATTGAATGCTATGGAAGGTTATATTAAAATGGTCACTCCGCTTACTGATGATCTTGATAAAATTTCTGAAGACCTCTTTAAACTGACAACTAATGGAGGTAGCGAATTTTGTGGCCATGTTATTCAAACAGCATGCAAACAATTGGACTGGTCTTCTGACGGAAACGATTTGCAGGTAATTTTTATAGCAGGAAATGAGCCATTTAATCAGGGAGGTGTTCCTTATCAAAAGGCCTGCGCACTGGCAACCTCTAAAAATATAGTAGTCAATACTATTTATTGCGGGCCATACGAGGAAGGGATTGCCGGTCTTTGGAAAAGCGGAGCAGACATTACCAAAGGAAATTATATGAGTATTGAACAGGATAGAAAAACGGTTTATATCCCATCTCCTTATGATGATAAAATTTCCGATCTGAACACCCAATTAAATACCACATATATTGAGTATGGAAGCTTAGGTAAAGAAAAGAAAATAAAACAGGCAGAACAGGATGTGAATGCTGAAAAATATGGAAAAGAAAATAAAGTAATCAGAGCTGTAAGCAAGAGCTCTCATGTGTATAAGAATAAAAGCTGGGACTTGGTTGATGCTTCAGATGAAAAAGATTTTAAATTAGAACAAGTACCTACCTCTGACCTGCCTCAGGAAATGCAGAGCATGACTACTGTTCAGAAGCAGAAGTATATTGAAACCAAGAAAGCAGACAGAGAAAAAATCAAGACAGAAATATATCAGCTGAACATGCAAAGGGAAAAATATATTGCAGAACAGAAAAAATCTGAAGCTTCTGGAAAGTCACTTGACAAGGCAATGATAGAAGCCATAAAAAAACAGGCTGCAGAGAAGAATCTTACTTTTTAATTTTAATTTTTACCTGGAAGAGAAAGGTTATTAGCCTTTCTCTTTTTTTATCGATCAAATCTATTAAAGTGAAGATAATTTCTCTTCCAACTACTCAATAATTAATCTTGTCTTTTCAACGCTACCATCATTCAATTTTATAACAAGTAGATAAATTCCTGCAGAACATTCTGATATGATGCACGCATCTGGTACAAATGTCCAGCCCTTACCATCCATTGCATATAAGAAAAGCTGAGAGATATCATTTGGTCTGTCAAGATAAAATGTGCCAGAACCTGGATTAGGATATACGGCTATTTTATCTATAACTGCATTTTTTTGAGGTATTGATGTAATATCATAGAAATATAGATATTCAGTATCCTTGCGATAAAAATAAGTTACAGGATCCCATATCTCCCTGAGTGCACTAGTCATTTTACCATTCTCCAATCCACGAGTATTGAGGTCAGCAGGAACGGCTAAGGAAAAGTCGTTCTGAAATTCTTCCCTGTATCTCTCATAACCTGTTTCATCATAATACACTTCAAGTCTGTCAATATTATTGGAAGTTTGCTTCACTGAAAACTCATCATACTCCCAAATTGTCCGGGCTATAGTATCACCTGAAGTTCCAAGACTGAAAGATGTGAGCTTCCTGTCATGTCCGTCATAAGTGATTGTCTGAAGTGTAGTATCACCTGATGATGAAACACGAATGTAAGACGATAGAAGAACAGAGTCAGGAGTTAAATCATGATATCGATGGAAATTAAGCTGGAAACGCTTTTCCCTTAGACTATTATTTCCATTGAGGACACGATAAACAGATACAGTATCCAATACATTCTGCTTATAACCATAATGAGTTATTTCACTCACAGTGAGATTTCCAACATTAAATGAATACGTTTGTTTTTCTACTCTTATAACTTGTCCCCCATTATTTCTCAAATAATTCCATCGTACAGAAGGATTTTTAATGATCCTTTGTCCCTCTGAAACATCCCAAAAATTATGCTCCTTAAGGGCTCCGTATTTGTCATATATCCATTCTTCATCCTGCCTCCACTCCCCAACCTCTTCCTGATACTGATTACGGACAAAATAAACAAGCCTGTTACTTCCATCATAATCAAAGGTACAAGTAATGGTAACAGGTCTATCGTCAATGATTGTTTGAAATATCAAAGGTACATCGTCCAGTAATCCTTCATTAGTTTTAATATGTTTCTTAACTCTTCCCATAAAATCATACTCAATAAAATGATTGTAGTAATGTGCTCTTGTTTGAGTGTGATATTCAAAATAATACTCTTCCACCTTTGGAGGATTTCCAACTAAAGGAAGATTTTTTTCATAATAAAATGGCAAATTAGATATCTGACAATAAACCGGAACAGGCAGGAATGAAAAGATCAGCATAACTGAAACAGTCTTGATTTTGCAGCTGTTTCTGATAAGAATGTATGTAATATTTGCTATTAATTTGTAGACAATAAATACCATGATGACAATATTAACATTTAAAAAAGAATTCGAAACTACAGGATCATAATTGTAATTATAAAATATTATTTTGGATTTTCCTTGCTTACTAATTTACCCACCGCTATATTAGCATTCTCATTACTAGTAAAATAGTAAAAAATTTCCCTTCCCTAATTGATGTTTTAAAGAACCTGTAAAGGCCATCACCTTTGTATGATCGTGCATAACACGATGGTTCTTTTTGCTTAATCCCACCCGAAGCAAGATGTTATATTAAACCCATTTTAACATGAAAAACACATTGTCGAGAAGGTCATTTTTAACCATTGACAAAGATCAGGATCCCTTATTAAAGAATATTAGTCCCCATGCAAGAAAAAGCAATGATGGCAATGTAAATGCCCGTTCACAGGGTGACAATTGTACTACTGCCACTTCGGGTGTTAGTCCCTATACAGGTACATTTGGCAGAGCAGAACTTATACATTTGCTTAAACGCACTATGTTTGGGGTAAAAAAATCTGATCTGGATTACTTTACAGGAAAGCCTTTGGCAGAAGTGGTAAACGAGCTGACCAGCGCCCTTCCCTCAGCTATTCCCCATTACCCTTTGAGGGAATACGATTCCACAGTTGGTAAAAATGGGAATGGGACTGTTGATTGGGGTGGTGTCGCTTTAGGTCAAGAATGGGGCCGCCCTGAAAATATACTCTCAGGAAGTGGCGGCCAACTGGGAATATCAGACCCTACTGCAGATAATTTCTGGAGAGACAGATCCCTTCAGAAATGGAACATCGGGATTGCATTGAATCAAGGACGAAATGTATTTGAAAAACTAGTCCTCTTCTGGCTTAACCACTTTGCTATGAACTCTATTACACTTAATTACTCCCAACGATCCTTTCTTTATACAAAACTTATCAGAGAAAATGTCAATACAGATTTAAGGGAACTTGTAAAAGAAATAACCAAAGATCCTGCATATCTGATGTATCTGAATGGCCAGGACAATACTGCTAATTATCCAGATGAAAACTTTGCCCGTGAAATTCAGGAGCTATTTTGTATTGGCAAGGAAGTTCCGTTCGACAAAAGATATACAGAAGATGATGTAAAGATGTTTGCACGTTGTCTTACAGGTCATAAAGGAATTATTTTCAGACAAGGTACTCCCTATAACTTTTTGGGAGCTGACTACGGATTCCAGGTGACGGATCATGACTATGGTACCAAGCATAATCCAGTAAGAGCCCCCAAAAAACTATCTGCGTTTTACAGTAACAAAGTTATTACTGACAGTAATCTTTATGCATCAACTGCAGGTGACAGCGAACTCAATCAACTAGTTGATATCATGTTTGATGATACTGATAAAAACATTTCAACACTTGCAGGTACCGAATTTGAAGGCTGGTCCAGAGCTGATATAGTATCAGATTTTATTGTCAAGAAATTATACAGATGGTTTGTATTCTCTTATATAGACGACAACATAAAGGCTAATGTAATTAAGCCGCTGGCCAATATATATAAGCAAAATAATTTTAAGATACTGCCAGTACTGAAGATCCTCTTTGCAAGTGAACATTTCTTTGATATGCGTCATAGAGGAGCGATGATAAAAACACCTTATGATGTAGTTATTGGTTTATTGAGAACTACCAATGGAGAAGCGCTTGCCAATGTATCAGATGTAAAACAACGTTATTTTCATTATAATGCATTGCACCAGCAATCATTAGGGATGGCAATGGGAGCAATAGAATCACCCAATGTTGCAGGATGGTCTCCCTATTACCAGATGCCTCAGTATCATGAATTATGGATCAACTCTGATACGCTACCAAAGCGTCAGGACTTTGCCAAGCGTTATTGTGGTAATGGAGGCGCAGGAACCTGGTCTTTCGACTCCTTTCAGCCCACTCTGAATCACATAGAATTTTGTAAAACCTTAACTGACCCATCCGATCCAAACGGTCTCATAAACGAGTTGAATGAATTGTTTTTAGGAATACCACTTACTTCCAATCAGAAAAGCACTATAAAGATGCAAACCTTGCTCACCGGACAGACTACTGATAACTACTGGACACAGGCCTGGAATGCAGGGTCTGCTTCAGGTGCCACTACCCAGCAAAAGAATGTAATCACCAGCAGACTGAAATCGTTATTTGATGTGCTTGTAAGACTGGAAGAATTTCAATTAACCTAAAACATAACATACAAAATCTATCAACTATGAATCGCAGAAAATTTATAAATAACGGAATAAAGGCTTGTGCTGCTACAGTGTTTGTAGAACAGATCATGAGAAGCCAGAGCCTATATGCACAAAGCTCTTTTCTTAATGCCATTTCAGGGTCCTGCAGTGACAACATACTGGTTGTAGTGCAACTGTTCGGTGGAAATGACGGATTGAATACATTCATTCCTCTTGACCAATATTCAACATTACAAGGAGTAAGATCCAATGTAATGATCAATGAAAACAATCTGAGATTTGCAACGGCTGTCAATAATGGTATGGCTACCCTTGGAAGCCGTAAAACCACTACCAGCAAATATGCCGATCTGGCTTTTCATCCTGCAATGGAAGGTCTATATAATTTATTTGAAGAAGGAAAAATGTCTGTTGTCATGGGATGCAGCTATGATAATCCGGACTTTTCACACTTCAGAGCTACAGATATATGGATGATGGGTTCGGACTCCAATGAATTTCTTTCTTCAGGATGGATAGGAAGAGAACTGGAAAGTATCTATGGTGGATATGGATTCCCAGATCCAACAGAACTATTAAAACATGGATATGAAGATCCGTTATGCATCAATATGGGATCAGTATCTCCTCTTGCACTGAATGACCTAACCGGTGTAGCTGCAGGAGTTTCCGTTACCTCTATCACAAACGACTATCCACTGCTAGGTGGATATGGAGATCTTGCCCCACAAACATGCGCAGGAGACGAGCTAACCTATTTAAGAAAGGTTTCGGTAGATACAGACAAATATAATGCGCGAATTGTAAGTGCAGCAAGTAAAGTTCCGGACAGTTCATTCCCAAAATCTCTATTATACGGAAATGACCGTTTATCTACAGATCTTAGAAATGTGGCAAGATTGATCAAAGGAGGACTTCAAACACGCGTGTATACAGTTAATCAGGGAGGTTTTGATACGCATACAAGTCAGGTTGGAAGCAATACGTATGATGGAACTCATACAAGTTTACTGAATAGTGTGTCCAGAGCAATATCAGGTTTTCAGCAGGATATTGAAAAAATGGGAGTAGCAGATAAAGTAATAGGGATAGTTTTTACTGAATTTGGAAGAACCGTGAGGTCTAATGGTGGTAAAGGAACAGACCATGGACGCTCCACTCCTATCTGGTTATTTGGCTCATCGCTGAAAGGTGGACGCTATGGTACTAATCCTGAATTGTTAAATCCAGATACTAACAAGGTTGAAACGCAAGTACCTATGCAATTTGATTACCGAAGTGTATACTATTCTGTACTGAAAGACTGGTTTTGCCTAACAGATTCACAACTGGAGTCTGTTTTTGGTGGCCCCGCCAAGGTTGCAAAATTTGCAAAGCAATACCATGACTTATTCCGTTCTGGAACAGTGACTTCCAATACTAACGCATCCAATACCGATCGGATTGATAAACTACATGATGTATATCCAAACCCAATTGAGCAATCGGGCGTCATTTCATTCAATACTACTGGTGGCTCAATATTTATAGAAATTATTGATACCAAAGGGAATAAAGTACGATCATTGATGGAGAAAGAAATAAACCAGGGCTATCATGAAATGGCTTTTGAAAAGCAGGATCTGAAGCCTGGAGTATACTTGGTAAGAATGCGCAAAGAAAATTATCAGACAACTAAAAAACTGGTGATATATTAATTGGTGTAATTACCATTTGTCTGGTGAATTGATTCACAAATATTGCCCCGGTTTTTAAAACGGAATGTGGAAGGCAAAATTAATGAAAAAAGTCCGCACATTAAGTACGGACTTTTTTAAACTATTACTTAAACTTTATTCTATCACTTAGCAGAAAGTGATGGAGTAATAAGAACGAACTCAACTCTTCTGTTATTCGACTTACCTTCTTTAGTAGAATTGGTATCGATAGGCTTAGATTGTCCAAAACCTCTGGATTCAAGTCTTTGGCTGTCTATACCCATTTTTATCAATGCTTCTTTGATAGCTTTTGATCTGTCATCAGAGAGGATTTTATTCTTTGTCGGATCTCCATCACTATCAGTGTGACCTTCAATACTGAACATCAACTCAGGGTGTTCTTTCATCACAGTTGCAATCTTCATGATTTCAGGGAATGACTCCATTTTAATAGTTGCCTTACCTACATCAAAAAGGATATTTCTGGTTACGAATTTACCTTGGCTCATAATCTGATCATAAAGGGTCATACCTTCTTTAGGTGTACTTACAGAGCAACCATTAACATCTGTTACAGTTACTGAGTATTGGCCCATTTTAAGACCGATTATATCTTCGGTTGTCTTTCCATTGCTCCACTGATAAGAATAAGGACCCACCCCACCAGTGACAGAAATAAAGATCGCACCGCTGCTGTCCCCACAACATTTAACTGTCCATAGAGAGTCAATCTTAAGCGAAAGAGGATTTGGTTGTGTGATATCTACAGAAACGGAGTTAAGACAACCATTAGCATCACTAATCAAAGCAGAATAGCTTTCTGCAGGTAGATCGAAAAGATCTTTAACGTTGGTTGCATTACTCCATTGATATTTGTATGGAGGAACTCCTCCCTCTACATCAAGTTCAATTGATCCTTTTTTCTCTCCATAACAAAGAATGTCAGTAACTTTGGCAATTTTCGCAGTGAACAAAGTAGGTTCTGTAATTGTAGCAGTAATATTACTAACACAACCATTTCCTTCTGTAATTGTCAAAGAATATTCTCCAGCAGGCACTCTTATCAAATCCTGAGTAGTTGCCCCATTATTCCACTGGTAGCTATAAGGAGGAACACCTCCGCTGACACTAACATGGATTTCGCCGGAAGTATCAGAGTAACATTTTAAATTCATAATAGCATCTAACGACTTCACAAGCATTGCCGGCTGCTCAATAGTAGTTTTAAGAATCTTGCTGCACCCTAAAGCATCAGTGATGGTTACAGAATAATCTCCACTAGGAACGTTCTGGATATTCTGCGAAGTTTCACCATTACTCCATTTGAAATTATATGGAGCAACACCACCTTTTACAGATATGATTACTTCACCTTCACTTAGCCCATTACATTTCATATGCTGAACACTTTCAATAGAGGTTACCAGTTCTGATGGTTCTGAAATATCAGCAGTCAAAGTCTCCATACAACCATTATGATCTTTGATCTTAACAGTATAGCTTCCAGCATTTAAGCCTGAAATATTTCTCACAACAGCTCCATTGCTCCAGTTATATAAATATGGCTGAGTACCACCCGTTACTGAAATATTGATGGCCCCCTGACGACTACCCTGACATGAAATATTACTTACAGAATCCAACTTTACTGAAAGTAAAGAAGGCTGGTTCACTTTCACATTGATACTATTATTTGTACAACCATTTTTATCAGTAACAGTGAGGTTATAATCACCTGCCTCAATTCCGGTAATATCCTGGGTTGTAGCTCCATTATTCCAGTTGTAAGAATAAGGTTCAACGCCACCTGAAACTGTAACATTAATTTCACCAGAGCTTTCGCCAAAACACTTGATATCTTTTAAGTTATCCAATACAGCAGAAAGTAGTTTAGGCTCCTCAATAGTAGCTTCCGCCTTTGATGTACATCCTTTCGCATCAGCAATCACTACACTGTATTTACCAGATTTCAAATTCTGCAAATTTTGCAGTGAATCACCACTATTCCATTTAAAATTATATGGAGCAGTTCCTCCAGATACTGAAAGGTTTATTGAACCTGACTTTTCTCCTGCACATAAATTACTCTTTACTGAAATAACGCTTGCTGTTAGTTTTTCCGGCTCCGTGATTGATTCAGCAACAGTTTCTGTACATCCGTTAGCATCAATAATTTTCACTGAGTAGTTGCCTTTGCTCAAACCTGTTATATCTTGCACTTTAGCCCCATTGCTCCAGCTATAGCTATAAGGTGCAACACCACCTTCAACAGAAAGATCAAGAGCTCCTTTATTATCACCAAAGCAAGATAAATTTTTAACATCAATGATTTTAGCTGTAAGTACTGATGGCTGTTTTACAGTAACTTTCTCTGAACTTAAGCATCCATTCTTATCGGTAACGCTTATTGAATATGTTCCCGCAGCTATACCACTCAAATCCTGAGTTCTGGCACCATTGTCCCAAACAAAACTATAAGGAGGTACACCACCGGTAATTGTTGTGGTTATAGAGCCAGAATTATTCTCAAAACAAGAAAGATTTTTAACATCAGCAACTTTTAGTTTTAATGCCGAAGGCTGAGTGATATTTGCTTTTAAAGTCTGTGTACTTCCATTTGCATCTTTAATTAACACAGAGTAAGATCCGACAGGAATATTGGTAAGATCTTCAGAAGATGATCCGTTACTCCAGGTAAAAGAATAAGGAGGATTACCACCTGTTACTGCTATATTGATAGCACCGGAAACTTCGCCTGCACAGCGGATATTAGATACTGATTCTATGGTAGCGACTAATGAAGAAGGCTCCTCAATAATAGCACTGACAGATTTTAAGCATCCGTTGGCATCTGTAATAAGACAAGTATAATTCCCAGCAGGAGCTGCAGTTAAATTCTGCGCAAAGGTACCATTGCTCCAGCTAAACTTGTATGGAGCAACTCCACCAGAAACTGAAACTGAAATTGCACCAGTGTTTTCTCCGTATCGGATAATGTTTTTTACTGATTCAACTTTTGCAACTAAGCTTGACGGCTGGTTGACCGTCGCTGAAATAGTTTTACCCATACAACCATTTGCATCAGAGAGAGTGACAGAATATGAACCAGCACCCACTTCAGTTAAATCTTGTGTAGATGCTCCGTTACTCCATTTATAAACATAAGGTCCCGTTCCACCTACAACAGTGATATTTACAATTCCACTTTTATCGCCATTACACTGAACATGTTTTACTGACTCTAGTGATTGAGTCAAAACTGCAGGGCTAGAAACCTTAGAGGACAATGTTTCTACGCACCCCTTAGCATCAGTAATTGTTACGGTATAATTTCCAGCCGATAATCCTTTAAGATCTTCTGTAGTTGCCCCATTGCTCCACTTAAAATTATATGGAAGAGATCCGCCTTTTACAGATATATTAATAGAGCCGGTTGTATCTCCGAAACATGGAATATTTTTAACCGCATCTACAGTAGCTGTTAACATTGCAGGCTGGTTAATCTCCTGATTTAAAGTTGTAATGCATCCTTTCGCATCTGAAACCCTAACTGTATAATTTCCGGCAGGAACATCCATAATATCCTCAGTAGTAGCACCATTACTCCAAGTATAAGAATAAGGACCTACTCCACCTTTCACAGAAACACTTATAGCTCCTTTTTTCTCTCCATAGCAATTGATGTGTTTTACAGCATCAAGAGTTACAACCAGCACAGGAGGTGCTGTGATATTTGCAGATAAATTTTTCTGACAACCGTTAGCATCGGAAACTTTTACGGAATAATTACCAGCAGCAACATTTGTTAAATCTTCTGTTTTAGCACTGTTGCTCCAGCTGTAAGAGTAAGGGCTTGTACCTCCTTTAACAGAAATATTAATGATACCGGTATTTTCCCCATTACATTCAACATTTGTTATAGATTCAATGGAAGTGACCAATACAGTTGGCTGAGAGATAGTGGCTGATATATTTTCAGTACATCCATTAGCATCAGATACTTTTAAAGAATAAGACCCCGCTTTTAATCTTGAAATATCTTCAGATGTAGATCCGTTTGACCACCTATAAGAATATGGAGTAACTCCACCTTTAGCAGACACTTGAATTGATCCTGTACTATCACCATTACATTTAACATCTGTCACACCATCAAGTTTTACCTGAAATAAAATAGGTTCTGAAATTTTAGAACTTGCTATTTTTTTACATCCTACAGCATCTGTTACAGTTACTGAATATAAACCAGCAGGAACATCCAATATATTTTGTGTCACTGCTCCGTTATTCCAAATATATGTATATGGTGTAACCCCACCTTTAACAGAAATATTTACAGCACCTTTACTTTCTCCAAAACACTTAATATCTTTAGACGATTCTACGGAAACCTCCATCAGGGAATTTTGATTGATCTTAGCAGACAAAGTATCTTTACATCCATGAGCATCTGCGATACTTACTGAATAGGAACCAGCCTTAACACCAACTAAATCCTGAGAAGTAGCTCCATTATTCCATTTATAAGAATATGGAAGAACACCACCTGAAACTGAGATATTAACTGCACCTTTGCTGTCTCCGTTACAATTAATGTTAGTAACAGACTCCAAAGTAGATACTACTTTAGTAGGTTGAGTAATTGTTGCACTTAAAGAATTAGAACATCCGTTAGCATCAGAAACATTTACAGTATAACTTCCAGCTATCGCATTACCAAGGTCTTTTGAAGTTGCCCCATTACTCCACTTATATGTATATGGAAGAACACCACCAGCTACTGAAATATTTATAGCACCATTATTACCACCATTACAGCTAACATCTTTCAGAGATTGTTTATCAACAGTAAGAAGGGCTGGTTGAGTAACATTCGCTTTTACGGTCTTAAAACAACCTTTAGAATCCGTAACCTTAAGAGAATAATCTCCTGAACCAATATTAATAAGGTCTTTTGTTGCAGCACCATTACTCCAAGAATACGAATATGGAGCTATACCACCACTAACCGATATATTAATGGCACCGGATTTATTTCCAAAACATAAGATATTTTTTACTTCACTAACTTGTAAAGAAATTGCAGGAGATTCTGTAATTGTTGCACTAACAGAAGTTAAACAACCATTAGCATCTTTAATCTCCGCTGAATAATTTCCAGCTGGAATATTCACAAGATCTTCAGTAATTGTTCCATTACTCCACCTAAATGTATAAGGCTTAACACCACCACCAATTGAAACATTTACAGCTCCTTTATAATCTCCATTACATAAAATATTTTCTACAGCCTCTACTTTGGATGTAAAAGGTTCCGGTTGATTAATAACAAAACTCAAGCTTTTAGTAATACCATTAGCATCCATTACTTCAACTGAGTAATTACCTGCTCCAACTCCGGAAAGGTTCTGCGTAATAGCGCCATTATTCCACTTAAATTTATATGGAGCCACGCCACCAGTTACTACAATTTGAATTTCTCCTTCTTTGTTTCCATTACATTTTACGTCTTTCAGATTATCAAGCTTTAAAGAAAGTAATTGAGGCTGAATGATATTTACTATCACAGTTTTGCTACACCCTGTAGCATCGGATACAATTACTGAATAACTTCCAGCCTGAAGACCTGAAACATCTTTAGTAGTTGCACCATTAGTCCATTTATAAGAATAAGGGGGAACGCCACCATCCACTTTAATGTTTATCGAACCATCTTTTCCACCGAAAAAGGAAACATTTTTAAGTTCACCTAAAGCAGCACTTAATAATGGAGGCTGATTGATTGTTGCAGATATCGACGTTTTACAACCATTGAAATCGATTACATTTAAAGAATAAGTACCTGCCGTGATCCCTGTAATATCTTGAGTTGTTGCTCCATTACTCCATTTATATTTAAAAGGCCCTACCCCTCCGTGAACTGAAACATTTATAGCACCACCTTTATCGCCATGGCATTTAATATGTTTCAACTCATCTATTTTTAAAGTCAGCTTCTCCGGCTCTTTTACATTTGTAGTAGATGCTTCCTGACAGTTATTGGCATCAGTAACGACTACATAGTATTTACCAGCAGGCACATTCGAAAGATCTTCTTTGGTAGATCCATTGTTCCACAAATAACGATATGGAGGAACACCACCAGAAACTGAAATATCAACTTTACCAGTACTATCCCCATAACACTTTATGTTTGAAACATCATCAATGGACCTAACAATTAAAGGTTTCTGCTCAACATTAACTGATAGAATTTCCTGGCAATTGTTAGCATCGGAAACCAAAACTGAATAAGTACCTGCTGGTACATCATGAATATCCTGAGTGGTACTACCGTTACTCCAGCTGTATTTATAAGGCTCTACACCACCCTTAACTGATATTTCAACCAATCCTTTCTTAAATCCAAAGCACAATATATGAGCGACAGAATCTGTTTGAACACTTAACTTAGGTGGTTCAGAAACTTCTACTATTATTGAATCCTTACATTTATAAGAATCTGATACATATAGTTTATATGTACCGGCTTTAAGACCAGTTATATCCTGTGTTGTAGCCCCGTTACTCCATTTGTATGTATATGGAGGAATACCACCGGTCACATTTATATCAATGGCACCTTTATTGTCTCCATTACATAAATTGTTCTTTAAATAGACTAGCTTAACATTAGTCAGAGTTGATTGAGTAATTCTTACTCCTGAATTATTTTCATCAGTCTGCCCATATCCATGAGAAAATATGAATAAAAGCAAGAGTGAAAATAATATATGCTTAATCTGTCGTTTTAAATGCATATAATTAGGTTATCGATTAATAATGCTGTAGAAAAATTTGATACCAATAAACCACGATACTTTCCTAATTATTAACATTCAATATATGGCTACCTTTCCCTCTAAAAAGAAAAGAATCACAAGAATTTTTCTTAGGTGTATTGATTTAAAGTAAATCTGCGAAACAGGAATCTATACTCCTGTAATAAGTTAGCTGATAATTGACCGAACTAGAAGCTTGATTATTCCAATATCTAAATTCATTAAGTACAAAAAATCAAGCGCTATTAACTGGAATAATTTTAAGTGAACCTGCATTCATATTTCTGTTTGTAAATTTTCTTCGATAAAACATTGTTTAATAATTAATAAAATGACCTAAATCAAAATAAACAGTATACTTACTCGAACATCACCTTTACCTCTGTTCGCCTGTTCTTACTTCTTCCTTCCTGAGTTTCATTGGATGCTATTGGATAGTTTTCTCCATAACCTTTAGCATATACACGAATGGGATCTACTCCTTTGCTTAATAAATAATCCCTAATAGCATTTGCCCTTCTCTGAGACAACCTCAGATTATCCAAATCATCTCCTATATTATCTGTATATCCAGCAATTTCAGCAACAAACATAGGATTTGTAACAAATGTGTTGGCTAAAGAATCCAATGTAGGCTGAGATTCAATCTTTATATCCCATTTATTCGGATCAAAATAAATATTTTCAAGTTTATAGGTCCTTCTGAAATCCATAGTAAAAGTCATCATATAATTCTGGACAATTTCCAGAGGACCTTTAACATTGGGAACTTGAGATGTAAAATCATATTCAAATCCCATCTTTGTCACTTTAACATTATATTTCTTTCCCTTTGGTACAATGAGTGTAAATTTTCCATCCTCATCTGTAAGGCCTTTTTTATTGTAAGTTTTATCTTCACTTTTAATTATATAGACAATATTCTTTTCAGGTATTTTATTTTTGTCAGTAACTATTCCTATTAAAACCGCTTCTGTCTCTTTGGCATTAAGATTATTCACAAGGTTCTGTGATTTCAAACCTGATGCTGTAATACATAATGATAAAATGATATAAAATGCGTTTCTCATAATCGACATATAGGTTTAGTATATATATAAAATTATATATACATCAACACCTCGACCATATACGACGATTTTATACCGATGTTTTAAGCAAATTCTAAAAATTATAAAGGCAGTACTTTATTTTATACAAGGTAATTCAACTCTCCCCCCTTCAAATATTAGCAAACAATAATTTATACAGACATAAAAATATTTATACACAGACAAAATTATTTACTAATATATCTTTAATAATTTCCATGTATGTATCCTTTTATATAATTTTTCGTATTGAACAAAATAGAAAATAGGGAGGCATAAAGTATATAAACAAAAAATGGATAATAATTAACACTAAAAATATTCAACCAGTTAAGATAAAGATCAAAAATAAGGGACAATAAAATATCCCTTATACTTTTACAACTATTAACTTAATAAAAGAGTAATTGAAAAGAGGTAAAAAATCAATGCTTCCAAATTAGTTATCACCATATAGTGATAATATCTCTTTAAGGTCTTTAGGAATTTCCATAGGTTTAAGAGGCGGAACATTGGCCCCACCAGTATTGCCAACTGGTATTTTACCTACGAACGATTTTACACCACCAACAAGCAGACGTGGAATTTGTCCGATTACTTCATTGTAACTTTTTATCCTGATTCCGAACTTCAACATGAGCCAATGAGCGTATGAATGTTCTAAAGGATAAGCCTGTCCAAGTATATGGGCTCTCTCCAAATGCCTCCAAGCTGCTTGAATCTCACCTGATTTAATAGCTTCGTGGTATAAATTTATTTCATAATCGAAATAGATCTTTAATTTCTCAGGAATTTTAAAGTGAAGTTTCATGATAAATTTATTTTAAATAATTCAATTAATTCATTAGATCGATATAAATATTTTGAATCAAAGACTGTCATAATATCTGATCATTGATATGCTTAAAATCGAAGTTACATATCGGACATATTATGCCCTTCCATAGCTCCTCCACCTTTCTTTAAAATATACTCACTCTGTAAAAGATAAGAACCTGATATTACTACTGTGTCACCTTCATTTAATCCATGAAGAATAGAAACTCTATCTCCTGAAACCTCTCCTATATGTACCATTCTGGATTCATAAACACCCGCTTTTTTTATCCATACCATGCCTCCTTTACTGTCTCTAATAACCGCATTGGATGGAACTACCAATGACTTGACATTTGTTTCATGCCAATATATATTGGCATGCATTCCTGGTCGTATAACAGGTAAATCAGGTACAATAAGAATCCGAACAATAGTAACAGCCGAACCTGAGGTTACCTGAGGCAATACTTCAATTACTTTCCCTTCAATAAAATAATTTTCTGTACCATCAATCATTACATCAACAGTATTTCCCTTTTTGATTTTTGAAACTTCAGAAGAGTAAAACTTTCCTTCAACCCAAAGAGTTTTATAAGTTCTAAGTTCAATCAACGGATTTCCTTCCATCACAATAGCTCCTTCTGTAATATTAATTTTATTGATATAGCCAGAATAGGGACTTTCAATCGGAAATGGGATAACAGGTTTATTCTGATTTTTAACTTCCTCAATTTGTCTTTCTGATACCCCCCATAATTCAAGCTTATTTTTAGCTGCATTTATAATAGTTTGAGAAGTTATATCCCTGGGATCTTCTTTAATCCTTTTAATAGCACTGATCAATTCACTTTGAGTAGAAGCTAACGTTTCAGAGTAAATTTTATATATTATATCTCCTTTTTTTATGTAGTCTCCCTTAGTTTTGAAGTTTAACTGATCTACACGCCCATTCAATCTGGCATTAATAAAAATGGTTTTGTTCTCATCCTCTTTAACAATTCCAGTGGCAAAAATTTTGTTATCGACATAGTCATACCCTACTGTTAATGTTTTGATGTTGGCTAGCTTTTCTTGCTGCGCACTTAATTTCAAACCTTTAGAATTATCCATTTTCACTGGTGTTAAATCCATTTTACAGATAGGACATTTACCAGGTTTTTTCTCCATCACTTGAGGGTCCATTGAACAAGTATAATAGATAGAATCATCATGAGTATGATCAGAATGATTGGTTCTATTTTCACAGGAAAATAAAACCATTAAGCCGAATAGTATTAATATATAAAGTTTCATCATTGTTTTACTTTTATAAATGCTTCACTATCTACTAGGTAAGAGGCTACAGGAGCAATACTGTCATTTTCTGCCAAACCATAAATTACTTCAGTCCAACCACCTTCTGCAACGCCTGTCCTTACTTCTTTTGCGACGTACCCTACTTTTTCCTTTACGAATACAGCTGAAACAGATTTCCCCAAGTGTAGAACTGATAATTCAGGAATCAATATTTTTTTTTCTTTCATTCTATTAACAGTAATATTTCCTTCAACTAAAGTTCCGATGATTAAACCTTTTTGATCTTTGTAATTCAGGTAAATCCTCACAGTATAAAAATCATTCCTGGCATCAAATGACTTTTCAATAAAGTCAATTTTACCATTATAAGTTTCTTTATTAATTTTCAATTCTACTTCCTCTCCTTTTTTGACCATAGGTATATCTCTAGGTAGAACCTTAAACAAAGCCCATATACTTCTTTCATTTACTATTGTAAAAATTAAGTCGCCTTTTGTAACATAACTGCCTTCTTTAATAATAGGTCTGATGGTTTTCATTTCACCAGATCCACTTTGCATGGCATCTTCATTGGAAGAAGAGGGCCATACTAAACCCTGAGCTGCAATGTCACTTCCCTGTTCTAAAAAATGTAGGTGTCCTGTATAAGGTGAATAAATAGGAATAAAAGCATTTACTTTACCTGTTTTTTCCATTTCCTTAATGGAGGAAGCAGTCATTCCCAGATTAATTAACTTTTGATATAAAGCATACAGAATACTTCTTTCATCATCGGTGACTGATTTATAAATAAGCAAATATTCATTCTGTGCAGTTTGAAGCTCTGGACTATAGACCTCCATAAGTAACTGCCCCTTTTGAACTCTTTCAAATTCATACTTTGCATAAAGCTTTTCTATTCTTCCGGAAACACGAGCAGAAATACTATTAGTCAGATTAGGATTATAGGTTAAATACCCCTCTGCCTTAAAGTGATTTGCAGCCATATTGACCATTGGAACAATAGGTTTCAGAGATGAAATCACCATTTGATTGGTTGGTTCCGAAAGATAACTTAATGTATCTCTTCCCTGAGGCACTAGCTCCAGGTCCATTTCGCATTTAGGACAGATACCTGGCTTATTTGATAATATTTCTGGATGCATAGGACAGTGATACTTATCACTGCTAGTTATTGTATCATGTTTTACTTCATGCTCTTCATTCCTATCTGATTTTGGTTTACATGAAGCAGAAAGAAGAAACAATGACATAATGATTGCTATACTAAAATAATTGTAGTTGCTTTTCATATTCAGCCTGCAAAAGCAGTAGTTTTAAGATTATGTCTTCATATTGAATTTTTGCCATCTGAAAATTCATTTGAGCATCAAGCGCAACAAATAGTCCATCAGTATTTTGTGCGTAAGCCATCATTGCGAGATCATATGTTTTTTTTAAAGATGGTAAGATCATTGTCTTATATAATTCCATCTGATATTTGGCAGAGGAAATTTCATTTTTTAATCCATAAATCATTCCGACGGATTCATTCAGAATGGCCTGCTTCTGACTATAATAAGCTTTTATCTGGTGATTATAAGCTAATACATTGGAACGATACATCTTTGATGACCACGGAGCAATAGGAATGCTCATCATACCCATCAATGTAAACTGATTAGGGTTTTCACCAAAAGCAAACATATGGCCAAATTCAATACCGAAATCCGGACGGGATTTATAACGTTCCACCTTTTGCTTTAAATGAGTAGCGTTTATATTATTATCTAACACCAGTATATCACTTCGGTTAGATCTTATCTGGACTGTATCAACTAAAGATAGTTCATAATCTTTTATCACAATCTGAGAATCCACCTCAAATAAATTTTCTTCCTTTCTATTCATCAGAGAGCTGAGATAATACAATTTTTGTTTTCTTTCATTCTCTAACATAATACTTTCGTTCTGCAGCTGAGCTTTTTGAGACTTTCCTTTATATATATTTGAAAGCATTTCCTGATTATAAGCTATTTTGCTTTCACCAAAAGTTATCATAGTCTCCAGAGTTTTTTCAGCTTCATTGAGAATGAGGATTTTTCGATCGATAATCTGAATTTCACTAAATAACTTTTTAGCATCATAAAGCAGTTTATTGGCGTTTGCATTACCTGATTCTGTCTCAATAGAGGATACCTTCTTTAAATACTCCTGATTAGCCTTTAATCTTGAAGGATTGGCAATCATCTGTTTTCCCTGAATCATGAAACTACCCATTCCAGGCATCTTTTCGTTCATACCTTTAAAAGACTCAATCTGAGGACGCCAATAATAAGTCTTATATGGTGTCATAAAAAAGCCTGCACCTATTTGTGGTGCTTCCCAAGCTCTTGCGCCTTCTGCCATTGCTTCCATAGACTTTGCCTGCTGTCTGTACATTTCCAACTCCGGATTCTCAGACAAAATCACAACCTTAACAGAATCAAACGTAATTACTTGCGCCAAGGTCTTAAAGCAAAGCATAGCAAAAATTATGGATAATAAATATTTATTCTTTAACATCGAGTATTTCAATTTTTCCTTTTTTGTTCAATTCATATTCTTTCATCATCTCAAATACAATTGGAGTTACCAGAAGAACATATATTACAGATGAGATTGTCCCTCCTATAAGAGGTACCGTAATGGGAAGCATAATGTCACTTCCTACCCCTGTAGCCCAAAGAATAGGAACAAGTCCAAAAAGTGAAACAGAAACAGTCATCAGTTTTGGTCTTAATCTTTTGGCTGCACCTCTGATCACATATTCACGCAAATCTTTATTGGTAATACTTTTCCTGGAATTACCTTTTTCTAGAACCAGATATTGCATCGCCTCATTCAGGTATATAACCATAAGCATTGCTGTCTCAATGGCCATTCCGAACAATGCTATAAAGCCCACTGCAACAGCTACTGAGAGATTTATTCCATAGAAGAAGACCATAAATACACCACCCACAAGTGCAAAGGGTACAGTAATCATAGTTGCTACAGCTTCTTTTGCCGATTTATAAGTATAATACAAGACCATAAAAATGATAAAGATTACAATAGGCATAATTAGCTTTAATGTTCTGTTAGCATGAATTTGATTTTCCCATTGTCCGCTCCATTCAATAAAGTATCCCTTAGGCATTTGAGATATCATCCTGTTTAATCTTTCCTGGGTTTCTTCTACAGTACTCCCCAAATCACGATCACGAACATTAAATAGAACAGTTCCCCGTAACATTGCATTTTCTGAGTTGATCATAGGAGGCCCTTCAGACAATCTGATATCAGCAACATCCGAAAGAAGGATAGTTCCAAACTGCATTGTTTGTACCGGAAGGCGCTTCAAATCTTCAAGACTTTCACGATAAGCCTGAGCAACTCTTGCATTTACAGAAAATCTTTGTCGACCTTCAACAGTAGTGGTAAGACTCATTCCTCCCAATGCACTTTCAACAACCATATTAACGTCATCGACAGTGAGACCATATCTTCCGATGGCTTCTTTCTTCACATTAATATCAATATATTTTCCTCCGACAATAGGTTCAACATACAAATCTTTAACACCCTCCACATCCTTCAATGATTCTTTTATTCTATTAGATAAGTAATAAATGGAATCTATATTTTGTCCATAAACCTTTATACCAACGTCTGTTCTGATCCCTGTAGACAGCATATTGATTCTGTTAATTATAGGCTGTGTCCAGCCATTAGTCACACCTGGAATCTGTAATTTTGCATTTAATTCATTAATAATATCATTCTTGGTAATTCCTTTTCGCCACTCTGCTTTTGGCTTCAGAAGTATAATAGTTTCTATCATACTTATTGGTGAATTATCTGTAGCTGTCGAAGCCCTACCTGCTTTTCCTAAAACATGTACAACTTCCGGAACCGATTTAATTAATTTATCCTGAATTTGTAATAACCTTTTTGCTTCTGAATTAGAGACGTCTGGTAATGTCACCGGCATGAATAAGAGAGAACCTTCATCTAGGGGGGGCATGAACTCTGAGCCAAGACGAGAAAGCATAAAACCTCCAGCTAATAACAGTGCTACATTAATTACAATAACTGTTTTTCTCCAGTGTAAGCACCATGTTAAAATAGGTGTATAAATTTTTTCCAAGGTCCTGGTTATAGGATTTTGATCTTCCGGTTTTAATCGACCTTTTAGAAAAAACGATATAAGTACCGGTGTTAAGGAAATAGCAAGAAAGGCATCAACCAATAATATAAATGTCTTTGTCCAGGCCAATGGATGAAACAACTTTCCCTCCATACCTGTAAGAAGAAATACAGGTAAAAAAGAGGCAATTACCACAATCGTAGAAAAGAATACTCCAGGTCCAACTTGCTTTGATGAATAACTGATAATCTCCATTCTCTCCTCTCCCGCAAGTGGATCTGAATCTCTTCTAAATAATTTTGCAAATAAATTTTTCATTTAATATATTCTTTTATTTCATACATGAAACATCATATAGCCATCATTTTTCACTAGCCTCTTTTTTCATGTTCTAAAGAGATATGCCTGTATGCATTTTCAACCATCACTATTCCATCATCGACCACTACTCCAATGGCCAGGGCAATACCTGTCAAAGACATAATATTGGATGAAATACCGAATGCTTCAAGTAATATAAATCCAACTGCTACCGATATCGGTAGTTGTATGATAATGATTAAAGCGCTTCTCCAGTTAAACAGGAATAAGATCACTATGATTGATACTGTGATCATCTCTTCATATAGTGTTCCTCTTACTGAATCAATGGCTTCTTCAATCAGATCGCTTCTGTCGTACGAAACCTTTAATCTGACTCCGTTTGGCAATCCTTTTTCAACTTCCTTTATTTTAGCTTTTATATTCTTAATTACCTGATCCGCATTTTCACCGTATCTCATCACTACAATTCCTCCGACTACTTCTCCAGTACCATCCATATCAAATATACCAAGGCGCAAATCACCTCCCATTTGTACACTTCCAATATCCTTTATTCTGATTGGTATGGAATTCCTCGTACTTACAGGCATATTCTCTATATCCTTTATATTCCGAATATAGCCAAGACCTCTGATAATATAGGACATATCAGTCATTTCGAACTTACCTCCTCCGACATCATTATTATTAGCCCTGACAGTTTTTAGCACATCCATGAGTTGAAGATTGTAATAAGTAAGTTTATGAGGATCAATTACAATCTGATATTGTTTTTGAAACCCTCCGAAAGAGGCGACTTCTGCTACTCCCTGAACATTTTGTAAGGCAAACTTTATATACCAATCCTGCAATGCTCTTTGCTCTCCTAAATCCATATCAGGGGCATCAAGATGATACCAGAAAATATGTCCCACTCCTGTTCCATCTGGTCCTAAAGAAGGAGAAACATCATCAGGTAATAACTTCTGAGCATAGTTCAGGCGCTCCAGCACTCTTGTTCTGGCCCAATAGATATCAGTATTATCTTCGAATATCACGTACACGAAACTCATCCCGAACATGGAGGACCCTCGGATATTCTTAACATTAGGTATTCCCTGCAGATTGGAAACAAGAGGATAAGTGATCTGATCCTCGATTACCTGAGGGCTTCGTCCCATCCATTCTGTAAAAACAATTACCTGGTTTTCGGACAAATCCGGTATGGCATCTATCGGATTCTTTTGTATCGAGAATATTCCCCATACAAATAACACCACTGCAATAAAGAGAACAGCCCATCTGTTCTTAAGCGATATATCTATTATTTTTTCTACCATAATTACAGGCCTGTCACCGAAGTGACAGGCTTTATTATTTCACTTAATTTGGATTACTTTTTTCTATCATATTGGCAACAATCAGGTAACTTATTATAGATAGATAGATTGGCTTTAATTTTATCTGTATCATGGCCGGCATCTGCTATTAGTTGGTGGATTTTATCTAAAGAAATTAAATGAAGGTTATATTCCACTTTAACAACTTTAGTTTTTACATTCCAGTCAACACTTTTAATAGCAGCGTTTCCTTTTAATGCAGATTCAATTCTTTTTTTACACATCTCACAGTTACCAGATACTTTGAATGATATTGTTTCATAATGTAATGGATGTGCAGTTGAATTGGTAATAAATACTGTTACCATAATGGTAAATAACAAAGCGAATATTCTGATTTGAGATTTCATAGTTTATAAATGATTTTAATTGTTGAATAAATAATTTCCAAGCGATTAGTGATTCGAAAGATGAATAGAAATCAACAGAAAACTGTATGAAATAAGATATCATCTCGTATTCGATCCATAATACAAGAGATCATCAAATGCTGCAAAGTGCTAGCATTTAAATCAAGATTGATAAAACTTGGAATGCTATAATGAAAGATAGCAAAGGAGGTATTCTTATGTGCAACAAGAATACTCCAATAGGGGGAATTAAAAAGTACTAAATAATAATGGAACGGTTCTGTATATAAATAGGCGTTTTAGGTGGCCCATTTTTATAGGAATATAATTTTACAGAATATGAATTTATAAGCGAAAATTGTGGCTGCACTCCATAATCGTATGAAGGCAATATCGCTATGATATTGGAGTAATCCGTAATTACAAAATTGCTTTTGTGATGTATTTGAGAATCATCTAATGAAAAGTTATACTGTTTATCCTTACAACAATCTTTTGTTATTTTAACAGCGCATTTGCCACATCCTTTTTTATCGGGTCCAAAAAATGATATCGAAGCTAATTTACCAGCACAATAATGAGTATACACAGAAAGTCCAGTGGTGAAGACTGTGTATAACATTAAAACAGATATGATGGCAATTCTTTTCATTGATGCAAATATGAGCTTTATCTTTAATTATGTTTTTACATTTTTAAGAAAATTAGTTACATAATTTTGCTCATTTTACAAATTACAGAAATGCTAATCTAATCTTTTTTCATTCAAATCAGATTAAATCAACAGGGTAAACATTTAAAATTTAACAACTTGTTGCTACTTTTTACTGCTTATATCAGTATGCATCCGTATACTTCCTTATTATACTTTTTCATTGATAAAAAACTATATAAGTGATCATATATGAAAAAAGCAGCCTTCATTTTACTACTGGAACTTACAACTCATTCGTTAAGAACAGTTGCTCAATGCACGACCGATGCATTTGGAATCATACAAATATATCCTACCAAGCCCGGAACTATTGAATGGACTTCTTCCCATTGGAACAACGGAATTCCAAGGACGATAAAATATGCTGTAGATCCTTACGATCCGACTGGTTGGACAGAAGACCATAGCGGAAGTACCAATGGATTTAAAATAGACGGAAACGGAACAATGAATATGTCAGGAGGAAGTCCTCGTTTTCATATAAATTCTTTGATAAATAAAAAAGTATCGGCTCAGCAGTTCTTAAACACTGAGTTTACAGCTTATTACAGAAGAATAGGCAAGACAGGTCCTGCTTATGGAGGTATGGTCATAGGTGCAAGAAGCGGTCCTTTAGGGCATGCCTCTCAGGGTGGAAATGACTGCGATGCTACGACATACTATGCGCGTTTCAGGCATGATGGCAAGTGGGATTTTGAGAAAGAGCTAAAACATCCCACAAGCGATTATTGGTCAGGCTCAGGTTTTCACAAACAGGATCCCTTGTGGCAAGGCTTGGCAATGCCTGAAAATAAATGGATAGGAATGAAATACATTGTTTATAATATCGAGAACAATTCAAAAGTAAAATTGGAGTTGTATATAGATACTTTATCAGATGGAAATCCAGTCAATGGAGGATATTGGGAAAAAGTCGGAGAGGTTGCAGATGAAGGTAACTGGCCTGCCGCCTCTTCCATGATAACCGGATGCGAATATAGTGATCCTAAAACCATTATTCTGGAAGGACATGGTACCTTCTTTTTGAGAACAGATGGTGACCAGGCAGAATACAAGTTGGTCAGCATTCGAGAAATTATACCAGGAGAAAAATCTTTTGACGGTTGTGTCACCTCCATTAACACAACTACTCGAAATGAGATTAAATTTTATTTTGACTATAGTATAAACGGACACATTATTGAAACTCCTGGGTTTTTCTCCTATAAAATACACGATACAATGGGAAATATTATTCTAAGCGGAAAGTGTGAAAACTCCTGTTTGCTCAGCAATGATGTACCTTCTGGCTTATATATAATAACCTTACAAACATCATCAGAACTTAAACAACTGAAGTTCAACAAGTATCACTAAAAACTTAAAGGTCTATAAATTCTAAATTAGTGCCAGAGTTGAAAACTTTATTTTGTTATTTACCCTTCTCACATTAATTTGGCCCTTCGATCCGGCATGTTCGCTGACATAAAAAACGGATCCGGCTATAATACGATGAATCAGAAACCTGGCATTATCATTTTATTCTTATTATTAGTTCACTCATTTTCAAGCATTGCCCAACCCGATGAAAGGTACAATGCTGCAGAAATTCAACAAGCCATAAAGAAGCTTAATGTATTGGGCAGTGTGCTATATATTGCTGCCCATCCTGATGACGAGAACACCAGGCTTATTACCTACTTTACCAAGGACAAGCTATATAACACTGGTTACCTTTCCCTTACACGTGGTGACGGAGGACAGAACCTTATCGGTTCAGAATTGAATGAACAGTTAGGAGTGATAAGAACCCAGGAACTTCAGGAAGCTAGGAGAATTGATGGAGGAAAGCAATTTTTCTCCCGAGCCAAAGACTTTGGTTTCTCTAAAAATCCTGATGAAACATTTATGATCTGGGATCGGGAAAAAGTCTTTGCTGATATGGTTTGGGTAATCAGAAAATTCAGACCAGATGTACTTATAACCCGTTTTAATACAGAGCCAGGCAAAACTCATGGCCACCATACAGCCTCTGCAATTCTTGCCGAAGAAGCCTTTGAAGCAGCAGGAGATCCGACAAAATTCCCCGAACAATTAAAATATGTTCAGGTATGGCAACCTAAACGATTATTATGGAATACCAACTGGTGGTTTTATGGAAGTGAAAAAGACTTTAATACACAGGGATTACTAAAGATTGATGTAGGTACTTTTAATCCTACCTTAGGCCAATCATATACTGAAATTGCAGCTGCCAGCAGAAGTATGCATAAAAGCCAGGGCTTCGGAACCAGCGGTACAAGGGGGACTGCCATTGAATATCTTCAACATACAAAAGGTTCAAAACCAAACAGCGATATTTTTGAAGATATTGACGTTTCATGGAATAGAATTCAGGGTGGAGCAAAAATAGGCGAATTGCTGAACAAGATTTACTCAGGATTTAATTCAACCAACCCTTCTGCTTCAGTAGCTCCTTTGCTTGAAGTAAGATCACTGATCAAAGCATTGCCGGATAGTTATTGGAAGGAGATAAAACTGCAGGAAACAGAAGACGTCATTAAAACCTGCCTTGGACTTTGGACTGAAGTAATCGCTTCAGATTACAGTGCTGTTCCAGGCCAAGAGATGAAAGTAAATGTTGAATTAGTAAATCGTTCTTCAATTCCTGTTGAAATAAAAAAAATTACTTTTTCGGTTAATAAAGATAGTAGCTTAGCAAGTACCTTAAAGGATAATGTTCCTTTAGCATTTTCCACAAAGATAAAAATCCCTTCAGAGATGCCTTACTCACAGCCTTACTGGCTGGTTCACAGAGGTAGTAAGGGAATGTTTGATGTAAATGATCAGCAACTTATTGGCAAACCAGAAAATGATCCAGCCATTGAGACTACATTCGATTTTGTAATTAATGGACAAAGTATTCGTTATACCACACCTGTAGTATATAAGAAAGCAGATCCTGCAAAAGGTGAGCAATACAGACCGCTGGAAATAATCCCTCCTTTATTTGTAAACCTTTCTGAACGTTTGCTGGTCTTTGGTGACAATAGTCCAAAAGAACTGGACATCAGATTAAAATCCGGAGTTGATAATATCTCCGGAAAACTAATGATTGAAATACCTAAGAGTTGGAAAGCAGAACCTGCCGTACAAGATTTTTCTATCAAAGGTAAAGGAAATGAAGAAGGATTTAAATTTAAGGTATTTCCTTCCACAGAAGCTATGACAGGTACTTTAAAAGTATTTGCCGTTTCAGGAAAAGATACTCTTCAGAATGGTAATATTAACATTAGGTACGACCACATAAAGCCTCAATTGCTGCTACCTGAATCCAATGCAAAAATAGTAAAGCTTGAATTAAAGACTACCGGGAAAAATATAGGTTACTTGCAAGGTGCAGGTGATGACATCCCTGGGTCATTGAGCCAAATCGGATACAAAGTCTCCGTACTTAAAGAAGATGCTATTACACCTTCACTCCTGTCGTCTTTTGATGCAGTAGTCATAGGTATCAGAGCTTACAATACAAGAGAAAAATTAAAATATATTAACCCGCTTTTACTGAACTATGTGAAAAACGGAGGAACTCTTGTAGTACAATACAACACTATGCCATCAAGATTCGGAGATGGAAGAATGGTGACTGATTCTATAGGGCCATATCCTTTCAAGCTTTCTAATGACAGGGTAACTATGGAAGATGCACCAGTTAAATTCTTAATACCTGGACATCCTTTATTGAATACTCCTAACAAAATCACTGAAAAAGATTTTGAAAACTGGGTTCAGGAAAGAGGATTGTATTTCCCTAATGACTGGAGCAAGGAGTACCAGGCTCTCCTATCCTGTCAAGATATTGGTGAAACACCTAAAGATGGGGGACTTCTTTATGCCAGATACGGCAAAGGAACCTATATCTATACCAGCTATTCCTGGTTCAGACAGCTTCCTGCCGGAGTTCCGGGAGCTTATAGAATATTTGTAAACCTGTTGTCTTCTGGAAACGACGGAAAAAAGAAAAAAAATGGTAAATGATGATCGGCCTCCTTTTTTTAAAAGCTGGAGGGCAATGTACTGGTTCGTATTGCTCAATCTTGCTTTTACAATCCTGCTGTTCTACCTTTTAACAATCTACTTTAAATGAGTATAACAGACTGGATCGTACTTTGTGGAACGCTCACATTTATTATTGCTTATGGCATTTGGAAAACCAAGGGAAGTAAGAATATAGAAGACTTTCTTCTTTCCAGGACTATGCCCTGGTATACCATCTGCCTTTCTATCATGGCTACTCAGGCCAGTGCCATAACATTTCTGTCAACACCAGGACAAGCGTATGATGATGGCATGCGTTTTATACAGTTTTACTATGGATTGCCAATAGCAATGGTCATTATAGCCATTACAGCAGTTCCATTGTATGCAAAGATGAATGTATATACCGCTTATGAATACCTGGAAGGAAGATTTGACTTTAAAACCAGGACACTGGCCGCACTCCTGTTTCTTATACAAAGAGGAGTAAGCACAGGAATCACAATTTATGCTCCATCTATTATTTTATCTACTATCCTCGGGTGGGATTTAAACTCTACCAATGTTATCATAGGAAGTCTTGTGATTTTATACACCGTTTCGGGAGGTACCAAAGCAGTTAGTGTTACACAGCAACAGCAGATGACAATCATGATGGGAGGAATCATACTTGCAGGTATTGTAATCATTTACAAGCTTCCCTCAAATATTTCTTTATTCGAATCTATGCAAGTTGCAGGCAAACTGGGGAAGATGAACCTAGTAGACTTCAACTTTCAGCCCAATGACAGATATAATTTCTGGTCTGGTATCACTGGAGGAATGTTTTTAGCCCTCTCCTATTTTGGGACAGATCAATCTCAGGTAGGACGTTATCTCTCAGGAAAATCCATCACTGAGAGTCGTATGGGATTGTTATTTAATGGACTATTGAAAATACCAATGCAGTTCATCATACTTTTCATCGGCTTACTTGTATTTGTATTTTACCAGTTCCATCAGGCCCCTGTTTTCTTCAACAAAACTGAACTTGCAAGAGCTCAGCAATCTGTTTATGCAGGTGAAATAAAAACACTTGAAGAAAAATATGATCAGAATTTTATCAGAAAAAAAGAAGAAGTAAACACTCTTGTTACAGCCCTTAAAGCTAAAGACCAGCAAGCCATTGATAACAGTCAGGACAAATTACTTGTAATAAAAAAAGAAGAACAAGAAATCCGCAATAATGTAAAAAAAGTCATTTTAAAGGCTTCTCCTGAAGCTGAGACAAAAGACGTAGATTTTGTTTTTATTACTTTCATTATGACGCAGATGCCTCATGGCCTGGTAGGATTACTTATTGCAGTAATATTATGCGCTGCCATGTCTTCTACAGCTTCTGCATTAAATGCACTAGCCTCTACTACATGTGTGGATATTTATAAACGCTCAATAAATCCTCATGCATCAGAACGCCACTACCTGAAGGCTTCAAGGGTACTAACTGTTGTGTGGGGATTACTTACTATCCTGTTCGCTTTGTTTGCATCACTGGTAGACAACTTAATCCAGGCCGTTAATATTCTGGGCAGCTTATTTTATGGAACTATTCTTGGGATTTTTTTATGTGCTTTTTACTTTAAATATATAAAATCCAATGCAGTATTTATTGCTGCTTTAATAGCTCAGATCTCTATATTCCTGTTGTATTTTTATTCAGATATTGCTTTTTTATGGTACAATCTTATTGGCCCAATAATAGTGATAGTTGCAGGATATATAGTTCAATTGATTTTGACAGGAAGAGAGCAGACTAAAATATAGAAATAAAAAAGAGAGTCGATGTATTAACACCGACTCTCAAAATTAATTAAACACTATTTACGAATATTATTTTTTGCCTTTGCACTCAGAGATTAACTTCTCATTCAGCTTCACATAATCATCATTTTTAGCAGCCTTAGCAGCATCAAGAGATTTGGTTGCAGTTTCTACTGCACCTTTGCAGTCATTAAGTTTCACTTGTATTTTTGCTTTCAAATGAAGGATATAGAATGCAGGATTTTTTTCTACTGCTTTATTAATCCACTCCAGAGCTTGTTTCATATCTCTGTTGGTTTCATAGTAATAACCTGCGGCCTGAAAGTAAGTAAATACATTGTCAGTCTTCATTTTGATATCAGCCATTACTTTAGCATCAACATCATTTTCAATTTTAAATTTGACACTTGTTGTTTCCCAGCTTATCTTAATATTCGCTGTAGTAGGCGTTAAATCAGTGAATTCAATTGTGAAAGATTCAACAAGAGCACATGCCTTTTCAGATTTAACTTTAAATTTTGCAGCTGCATCACTTTCTTTAAAATCGCCTGCCTGTACTTTTGTATTCTTTCCGAATAACACTGTCCATTCAGAAGTCCCAGGGATAGTATAAAGTGCATATTCACCCGGAGCAAGCTTTGTTCCCTCTACTGATACAGTATCAGAGAAACTTACTTTAGTAGGATCGTTTGCTCCTGTTCTCCATATTTTATCAAATGCTACAAGGTCACCGAATACTTTACGACCTTTTGCACTTGGTCTTGAATAAGTAACAGAAACATCAGCCAAACCAACTTTTTGAGTTACAGTTGAAAGTGGACTTGGTTTCGGGGCATTGATCTGTGCATAACAAATAGTCATGGCCGAAACAGCAAAGAAGAATAATGCTGATAATGAAAGTTTTTTCATGAATGTGTTATAATTTGTTTGGTGGACAAAATTTGTTGCCACGAATATACAGCTTGTCAATAAAAAACCAATCATTTTATGTCATCATTCAGGATTAAATTATAAATACTTATTCCTTAAACACTTTTCCGGAACCAGATATGGTAACATCGGTAACTGGGTTTCCTGAGTAACCTACTTTACCGCTGCCTGAAATATTAACTTTCAGGGTCTGGATTGCATTCACAGATATATTTCCAGACCCGTTAATTTTAGCATATACAGTCTGGCTTTCTGTATTTTTTGCACTAATTCTTCCGGAACCATTTATTTCATGAGATGAAATATTTGAAATTCCTGACAGTGTAATATTTCCCGATCCATCAATTTTACTCTTCAGATTTGCAACATTAAAATTCAGGGATATATTTCCTGACCCATTAATAGAGACATCCAATTCATTACCCGTGAATTGCCCATCCCCAGTTACTTTACCAGAACCGTTGAGTCTCACTTTTCTCAATGTTGGCATAGATATATAAACGTCTATTTTATTAGATTTCCTCAAACACTCATCATCATCAATTTCTATTTCAAGTATGCCGTGTTCAACCTCTGTTTCAATGATAGGAAGAATATTGTCGTCTGCAGTAATAACAACTTTTTGCACTGTATCCTTTTTAATGTGCACATCAAAGCTTCCGTTGAGTTCAACACCATTAAACTGAGGCACGCCTCTCTCAATGCTGGCAATATCTCCTGAACCCTTTTTGCATCTGCTGCAGGCAGCGCTAAATTGTATAAATATTAAAATTATAAATAGTTGAAAAATCAATTTAATCAGTTTCATTTTGTTTAAATATTGTATGTTTTTAATAAAGAACTATCAGAAGTGGTACCTCTTTCCGGTCATTCTGATAGTAAGACATTCAATATTGAAACTCCCCCTATCCCCAGATAAAAATATTTTTAAAAAAATTATGGTTATAATGAAAATGGCTTAATTGTACTCTTCTGAAACTCTTTTGGTGAGAGTCCTGTATGCTTTTTGAATACTCTGATGAAATAGGAAACATCGTCGTAACCTAACTGATCTCCAACATTCGCAATAGGTATGTCATTATGAATCAGCAGACGCTTTGCCTCCAGAATTATCCTTTCTGCTATAAGATCACCAGTAGTTTTATTTAAGACTTCCCTCGTTAGTCTGTTAAGGTGTCTTGTACTCATATTCATCAGGTCTGCATATTGCTGAGGCAATTTTTGAGTTCTAAATTGTTCATCGATAAGTCGCTGGAGATTTTTCACCTTATAGTAGTTAATTGATGTTTCTTTATTCTCATCATGAGAATCTTTAATATATACCCTTGAAAGCTCTATATATAGCAAATCAATCAGAGAACCAAGCTTCTCTGTTTTAAATGAATTATTGGCTTTAAACTCCTGATTAATCTCTTCAAATCTCGACATCACTGAAACTACTTCCGTTTTATCCAGATATATTACAGGATAATTTTGCTGCAAATAAAAAAATGGAAAATCTGTAATTTTTCTATTTGTAAAAATACTGTCATAGAATTCTCTTGTATGAAAAAATACAAAACCATCCGCCTGCTCGGAAAGCTTCCAACAATGCACTTGTCCCGGGTTGAGTAAAAATACACTTCCTGGTTTAACAGGATAGCTTGAAAAGTCAATCTGATGTTCTCCCTTTCCTTTAGTAAACAAAATGGTGATATAGGTACTGTGACTGTGCGGATTATTGATAAACTGATGGCTTCTCAGGTGATTAGGCAAGTCATTAGAATAAAAATAAACTTCATTGCTTCCCTTTGAGAACTCCCTGATGCCATATACCGGTATTTTTTTCATTCTGAAAAAATAGCTAAAATGTCCGGATAATCCTATTAAAGGATACTTTTTACCTCAATTTTAAGAACTTATGTCCCTAAATTTGCATTAGAGATTAGAACAAAACTACTATGGCACTTATTCATATATTAAAAGATCGTTGTCCTTATTGTCATGAAGGGCTGATCTTCAAAAATCCAAACCTTTTCAGCTATAGATCAGGAGAAATGAACAATGATTGTCCTAATTGCAAAGCGAGGTTTATGAGAGAACCAGGATACTTCTGGGGCTCCATGTATGTAAGTTATGGATTAGGAACTGCTGAAGCCTTTATCACTTATTTTATTTGCAGATTATTTGGCACGGGCATGTTTGATATGATCAATCTATGGGCTATTATACTTGTAATAATTTTATTATCACCATTTAATTTCAGGTTTTCAAGAGTTATATGGCTATACCTTTTTTCCGGAATTGACTGACAATAATTTGATCTAATTGCTGCCTAAATTAAGGTTGATACAGGGATCTTTAACAACAGAGATTAAGCATTTAACAAAAATGATGTAAATCAATGACAAATGCTTAATTTTAGGTTAAGACTTTGAATCAACCTTGCTTTATGAACGCTGTAAAAGAATATTTCGGTGATATAGATATCTATCTTTTTGATCAATTGTTGAAAGGCCGCTTCGATCACTGCAATACTGTTCTGGACGTAGGATGTGGAAGTGGCAGAAATCTTATATATTTTTTAAAAAACGGATTTGATGTTTATGGCATAGACCCGGATCCTTCGGCCATTAGCAGGGTGCAGAAACTTTCATCTGATGTGAATCCCAGTTTCCCTTCAGATCATTTTAACATCGGTGTTGCTGAAGAGCTTCCTTATGCTGAGGATTATTTCGATCTCATTATCTGTAGCGCAGTACTACATTTTGCGAAAGATCAGGATCACTTTGAACAAATGTTAAACTCCATGTGGAACGTACTTAAACCCGGAGGTTACTTCTTTGCTAGACTTGCTTCTTCTATTGGTATAGAACATTTGGTAAAAGAAACCGGGAAAGGACTCTGGCTCCTACCGGATGGGTCTATAAGATATCTTGTCAATGAAAAAGCTCTGTTGGAATATACTTCAAGACTAAATGGAATTCTTTTCGAGCCTATTAAAACAACCAATGTGCAGAACCTACGCTGTATGACTACTTGGTGTTTACAAAAGAGGTAAGTCTTTTCTTAATCACATGTAAAGTAACAGAAACCCTGTTTTAAAGTTGTTAATATACTTCTTAAAGTAGTGACATTTTAATGCAAGTTAAAAATCTTGCACGAATCCCTCCAACATATTAGCAAGTATTAATACAATATCTAATCTCTCTTTACTACTGCCCCCTCCAGAACAAAATTCTCCTACAGATAATTTCATTTTTGAATCACAACCGATGAATGGTAATGGCGAAATTATAGCACGTATTACCGAGCAGGATGTTACTTCAGAATAAGCCTAAGTAGGTGTCATGATTAAAGAATCTCTGACAGACAATTCCAAACATGATTTATGACAATATCACCATTTCAGGGGCAGCATTTCAATACTGAACATCAACAGGAGGTTCTTCCGAAAACAGCAATGAATGGTCAGCCCGCTCTGCTGTCTAAGTAAAACTTGTAAGAAATGGGAACACATTTACCGGTTATTACTCGACCAATGGTATCTCCTGTACACTTCAGAATATGCAAGTCCATTCCTTTAACCTTGAATTCAGGTTTTTCGAAAAAATTCATTCAAACAAATTTCAATTTCATTGATTTCCATTACATAATCCGCTGGGGAATAACAATTGTAAAAAGGTTAGCGAATAAATGTGATCATTATTATACACCATTTATAAATGAAAGAAATGAAAACTACTCCACAACAAACAGAAGGAACAGAAACAAAATCAAAAAAAGCTTTGGGAGATAAAATGAAAGCCATTGTAATACATAATTTTGGAGATGGCAATGTCCTTCAGCAAGAAGAAGTCACTATTCCTAAAATTGAACAAGATGATATATTAGTTAAAGTACAAGCTGCGGGCATTAATCCAATTGACTGGAAAGTAAGGCAAGGTTACAGAGAAGATTTTCTTCAAAATAACAATCCCGGAATCCTGGGTTGGGATGTAGCAGGGACAGTAATCGAAGTTGGTGATCTGGTAACAAGATTTAAACCTGGAGACAAAATATATGCAAATCCAAGCGCTGCCAGAAATGGAGCTTACGCTGAATACATTGCAATCCGTTCCTATGAAGCTGCTCTGGTTCCAAAAAGTATATCCGTGACAGAAGCCGCTGGTGTTCCACTCGCGGCACAGACTGCATGGACAGGATTATTTGATAAAGCTAACTTAAAAGCAGACCAGAAAGTATTGATACACGGAGCTTCCGGAGGTGTTGGAACATTTGCAGTTCAACTTGCTAAAATTGCAGGCGCTTATGTAATCGGAACTTGCTCTAAAACAAATATAGATATGGTAAAAAGTATTGGTGCTGACCAGGTGATAGATTATAAAAATGAAGATTTCAGCACTAAACTCAAAAATATAGATGTGGTATTAGATACTATTGGCGGTGATACACAGGTAAAATCATTAAAGGTCCTTAAAGCCGGTGGAATATTAGTATCAACAGTTGGCATTAATGCAGCAGAAAAATCTCCACGTCCAGATGTAAAAACAATAGGTTATTATTCAATAGGTAATGGAGCCAAATTAGCAGAGATCGGAGGTTTAATTGAAAAAGGATTAATTAAAATAATTATAGATCGTACATTCCCATTAGAAAATGTAAGAGAGGCTCATCAGTTAAGCGAAACTCATCATGCAAAGGGAAAGATCATACTGACAATAGACCAAAAGACCAACGGCTAATACAAATGAAAAGAGCCTTAAATGCTCTTTTCATTTCATTATTTTTTTATCTAAGTTACCATTATGCACCGCTGATATCCTTCAGACAGTCATATTTTTACTTAGCCAACTTTGCATTTCTTTAACAGTAATATAAACAATTCTGCTGTTTATTGATTACTAAAGGATATTCAATTTTATAAAAATCAGAAAGTCTGAACAATATAAAATAACATTCAATTCTTCTTAAGAGCACCAAAATTATGTTTATCATTATCTTTTTTATTTCACACTGGTACATTTCATTATTCTCCCAAACATTCTTTTTGCACAGATACAGCGCCCATAGAATGTTCACTATGAATAAAGCATGGGAAAGGTTCTTTTATCTTATTCTATATTTCAGCCAGGGATCTTCCTATTTAACACCAAGAGCATATGGAATTCTTCATAGAATGCATCATGCTTATAGTGATACAGAAAGGGATCCACATTCTCCACACCACAATAAAAATGCTTTTTTAATGATGTGGAAGACAAGGAAGATTTATAATGATATTGTAGACAATAATCTGAACTCAGATCCCGGATTCAAAAAAAATCTTCCTGAATGGAAGCTTATTGATAAGATTGGAGAAATGGGAATATCAAGAATAGCATGGGGTATTATTTATGTAGGCTTTTATTCCATATTTGCTACACAATGGTGGATGTTTTTGTTACTACCTGTACATTTTCTTATGTCACCCGTACACGGAGCTATTGTGAACTGGTTTGGCCATAAAGTTGGTTACTGCAATTTTAAAAACGGTGATCAATCTAAAAACACCCTGCCTGTAGACTTACTAATGCTTGGTGAATTATTCCAGAATAACCATCACAAATATGCAAACCGGGCCAATTTTGGTGTAAAGAAATTTGAATTTGACCCTGTATTTCCATTTATCAAGATATTTTCATTCTTCAGAATAATAAAACTGGAAAAAACTTTGAATTAGATTTGAAAAATTAAAAGAAGGTTATAAAACATGGAAATTAAAAGACATCAGAATTGCCTTGGCATATTTCTGATGAATTAATTAATCTGCATAAATCAGGTATTACGTCAATGAGCAACCAAACCTTAAAGAAGTTGATAAATTAAAAAAATGATTTTTATGATGGTATATTTTAAATCAGGTATTACGTCAATGAGCAACCAAACCTTAAAGAAGTTGATAAATTAAAAAAATGATTTTTATGATGGTATATTTATTACTTTTAAGATGCACAGGTTTTCATCTTGGATCATTAACTAATGCCTTTGCATTTAATAATTATCATGAAGCGCTTCACTTAGGTTTTATAATGAACATCAGCAGGTTTGTTAGAACGATCTAACTTATGCAGCATGGTTAAAAAGGTACAAAAAAAGCAACAGCAAGGATTTCTCAAAAACACCCTTGCTGCATAAAATACCCATTTGATTATTTCACTTCATATTTCATTTTTTTCCCAAACGCTTTTGCTACTTTTTCCAATTCTTCCCATGCATCCATGATTGGAGTACCTTTATTTCCTTTATATTCAATTTTCATCCCATCTTGTGCAGCAATAGATATATTTCCTGAAAGCCATACTTCAGCACCCTTTATTTCCGCGATAAGGTTTACTCTGGTCTTCCCACCTTTAAGCGTTTTAGGATTGGTGACCACTTTTGAAGTTCCTTTACCAGCCTTTAGGGTATAATCTTTTTCAAGAAAGACTTCCTTCACTTTGTCTAGCACTCCATTGGAATCCGGGAGTGTAATTACAATTGTATTTGCCTTTTCCGGAATTGCCTGAGAGAACCCTAAAGTTCCTAACAGACAAAAAAACATTAGTAAAATTATTTTTTTCATTATTCTCAGTTTTTAACATTTATTAAAACTCTAACATTTACGGTCACAAACTGGTATTGTTGCAGAATGTGTATAACAGAGACCTGGTTCTAAGATTCAAATAATCGGTTCAACAATCAGGAATAATCATAAAAATAATCTCAAAAAGCAGATACAGATTTTAAAGCATTCAGGAAGTTACCTTACCTCGAGTTCAACACTTTTTAAGTCTGTAGAATTTCCACCTGTCATAAGTGTAAACTTCCCCGGCTCTATACCATAATTCATTCTGATATCATAGAATGATAATAAAGGTGGATCTATTATAAATGAAACTGTCTTGGTTTCTCCTGGATTCAGTGTCACTCGTTTAAAACCTTTAAGTTCCTTAACGGGTCTTGTTACAGAAGCAACCTGATCTCTGATATACAATTGTACAACTTCTTCTGCCTGCATATGCCCTTTATTGGTAACATCCACAGTTAGAGTCACTGAACCAGAACTATTTATGATTGGCTTACTTAATTTAGGACTGCTATACTCAAAGGATACATAACTTAATCCATGACCAAAAGCATATACAGGTTCATTATCTGAAAAGGCGTAATCAAATGCTCGGGACATGGACTTTCTACTATAATATACAGGTATATGTCCAGCAGACCTAGGAAGGGAAACAGTGAGTTTACCCGAAGGAGCAATATCACCGAATAATATTGAAGCAGCAGCATTACCTGTCTCCTGTCCCATATACCATCCTTCAAGAATAGCTTTTACTCCTTCATTTTCTTTAAGATGACCGATTGCCAATGGTCGTCCTCCCATGAGATATATGATTACCGGCTTCCCTGTTGCTACAATAGTATTGATAAGTTCATTTTGAGAACCTAAAAGATCTAAAGAACTTCTATCCCCTTCGTGCCCTTTCATCCATGCTTCCCGGCAAGTAGTCTCATTATCACCCACAACAAGGATGACGACGTCAGAACCCAAAGCTACCTTTCGTGCTTCTTCAATAAGAGGTTTATTCTGCTCTGGTGTTGCAAGCTTAATATCCAACGCATACTTCCAGTTATAAAAAGAATTCTTTTTATGATTTTGAGTAATCTCACAGCCTTTAGCATAAATCACTTCAGCACTATTTCCAGCTCTTTTTTTAATTCCATCCAGAATAGAAACATTATAATAAGGAGTCCCGCTATACCCGCCGAGATACGCAAAATCTGCATTCGGACCTATTACTGCTATCTTCTTATATTTATTGGTAGAAAGCGGCAACACGTTATCTTTATTCTTCAATAATATAATTGATTTCTGGGCAGCCTTCAATGCAAGCTTTTGAGACGTGGCTTTCTTAGCCTCCGCAATTGCATCGGATACTTTAACATAAGGATTTTCAAAAAGTCCAAGGTTAAACTTCAGAATAAGGATTTGTTTGACATAGGAGTCTATCAAAGAAATGTCTAATTTATTCTCTTTAATCAATTCTGGTATTGTATGATATGAATCCGGAAGAGGAAGCTCGATCTGCACTCCCGCTTTTAATGCAAGTAACGCTGCTTCTTTAGACCCTTCAGCAACTTTATGATCAGCATGTAACTGGCGTATCCCTTCATAATCAGAAACGATTAATCCTTTAAAAACTAACTCCTTTCTTAACACTTCCTGTAATAACCAGGCATTGGAGTGTGATGGGACTCCGTCAATTTCATTGTATGATGCCATCACTGCTGCTGGTTTTGCCTGTTCTATTACATATTGAAACGGGTAAATATGAATTTCCCGGAGATCCCTCATGCTGATGTTTCCAGAATTTCTGTTTAAACCTCCTTCAGGACTACCATGCGCTGTAAAATGCTTAAGTGTAGCCAAGACATGATATTGATCAATTACTCCTGTGCTCCCCCCTTGCAAACCTCTTACCTGAGCTGCTCCAAGACGACTATTCAGAAATGGATCCTCACCGTAAAACTCTTCTATTCTTCCGAACCTAGGATCTCTCCCAACATCCAATATAGGTGTGAGTGCCTGATGCCCACCTCGTGCGCGCATTTCACGAGCAGTGACATCATATACATCTTCAAATAATTTTTCATCCCAGGAAGACGCAAGTCCTATTGTCATGGGAAACACAGTAGCTTCTGGCTTCATCAGGCCATGACAACCTTCGTCGTGGAAAATTGCAGGAATCCCTAGACGTGTTTTAGTCAGAAGAAATTTCTGAGCAGCATTTTTCCACTTCACATCTTTTTCAATTGGCAAATTCATCGGACCAATTTCACCAATCCCATATCTGAAAATCTCCTGAAATATTTTTTCATTGAATGTACTGTCTCCCGTAAGTACTTTTGTTCCATCAATATCCCAAAAGCCAATAAGCTGGACTGTTTTTTCTTCAATGGTCATTCGGGAAAGCAGATCGGCTGCTCTCTCCTCTGCTGGTAATAAGGAATTTTTGTAAAGGGGTTTTTCTTCTGATTTATAAACCCATGCTGAACAAAGAAAAATACACAAAAAGCATAGAATCATCTTAAAAAAGACTTTACTTTTAATACTTAACATTTTCTGATTTATAAGAATTGATAAAAGTGACATTGGTGATTAAAGATATAAAATACAATCTTTTAAGCCAAAAAGAGAATTTTTAAACAAGGAGTAAAAATGAATACGAAAAGCCAGTTATATTAAACTAACTGGCTTTTGTTTTGAATGATTAGATAACTGAGATATTATCTGGTTGGAGTCTTAGCTAAGATTAACTCTGATCCTTATTTTTTCTATCAATTTCAATTTTAACTAAACTCTCAGAGAACCTCTGAATCCTCTGGCTGCATAGTAAGACTCCGCGCCATTATGATACATAAAAACAGTATTATAGCGTCTATCACAAAAGATTGCACCACCTAATTTTCTTATATCTGAAGGAGTTTTCACCCAGCTGGAAGTTTTAGTATCAAAGTTACCAAGTTTCTGAAGGTGCCTGTATTCCTCTTCTGTCAGAATCTCAATACCCATGTCAAATGCCATCTGAATTGCACTGTCATTCGGTTTATGTTCTTTCCTTGCTTCCAGTGCTTCGTGATCATAACATATACTTCTTCTGCCTTTAGGGCTTTCTGCTGAACAATCAATAAAAATAAATTCACCAGTCTTTTTATCGAATCCAACCACATCAGGTTCACCTCCTGTTTTTTCCATTTCATTGAGGGACCATAGTTTTTCTGCGCCAGCTGCAGCAATAAGTTTATTATGTACAGTAGCCCAATCTATGCCTTTATGGCGATTCATGTTTTTTTCAAAACGCACTTTTAATGTACTGAGCAACTCTTCACTTTCTTTTGCTGACAATTTCTTTTTATTAGCCATAATTCTATCCTCTTATTTACCTACAAAAATTAAAAACAGTCACAATTTAATTATACTAATCAGTTAACCCCTTTCCATCGAGTATTTGTTGAATACATTTTTCAACTCTTGATTCACGTGTCTTGGCTTGCTTGGGTTGAGAAAAATAAAACAAATATGCCCTTTGTCGCCCAGGAGTCAATGCTTCAAATGCAGTTTTTAAAGGCTTCATTTTATCCAGTTTCTTTTGGAACTCTTCAGGTATAGAATAATCAGAGGTCTTTTTCAATGCTACTTTCAAACCAGCTTTTTCAATTTCAGCAGCTTCGTAAATATAAGACTTCAATGCCTTTTCCAACTTCAATATTTCTTTAATATTAGAAAACCGAACCTGCCTTGCAGCCTGAACATTTGCTGTTTGTTGGATCAGAATGCCTTTGTTATCCTTTAAGAGTGCGCCTTTAAAAAACAAAAGTGCACAATAGTCTTTAAATACATGTATTAAAACAATGTTTCTTTTCTCAGAAACATAACAAGGAGAACCCCACTTCAATTCTTCAGAAAGCCCGCAGCCAAGAACAATCTTCCTCAATTGCCCGATTTCTTCCTGCCATTTTTGGGCTTTATCAAAATAAAAGTCAACCTTGGGATTCATATAATTATTATTGAATTGATGAAATTAATCTTCTTTCAGCAGGTCTGAAATACCAAGATACTACAATCAAAATAATTAGTAACACAGGTCCGATACTTTCCTTTGCAGGGTCTCCAACAGCGATGTGTGTATATAACGCTCCAGACATGCAAAAGAAAAAGCCTGCATATGCCCATTCTTTTAGCAATGGAAACCTTGGAATCAGCACTGCAATCACGCCTAAAATTTTCCAAAAACCAATAATAGCTGGGAAATAGGATGGATAACCTAAACGCACGACACCGTCTACTGCGTCTTTCACCTGAAATAATTGTGCAATTCCGCCAGAAAGCATTCCAAGGGACATCCAAAGGGTAGCAACCCAATAAATAATTTTATTTCTCTTTGTCATAAGATGTTTATGTTACTTTAATTTATTTCCAATTTCTTGTAATCTGTTATGTGCCATATTGATTCCTTGAGCAAATGGTAACTGAAGTATCTGATCTCTTATGGTTACGGACCTGTATATTACGTGCATGGTAAGTTTGCTCCTATCGTCACCAAGCTTCTCAAATTCTAAGAACTCAAGCTGCGGGCCAAAAGGTGCACTCTCCATTTCGAATGTTCTTGTAATTTTCTCATTCGGAATAAATTCATGAATGACTCCATTAAATCCGTATTTATTCCCTTTGGGATCGAGCGTTTCAAATTGCCAACTTCCGTGCTTTTTATTCTCCAGTTTTAATACCTTCGTTCCCATCCATTGCTCTACTATTTCAGGTTCAACGTATGCTCTGAAAAGTAATTCCAATGGCAATTCAAACTCCCTTGTAATCTCAATCTCTTGTTTGCCATCCATGGCATTGATCTTTGTTTTTAACTCCATACGGCTTTATTATTCTTTTGACTTGTATTTTTTCATAATAGCTTCCAATTTATTAAACCTGTCATCCCACATCTTACGGAATGGTTCAATGAAGTCTGCAATCTCTTTCATTTTGGTAGGGTTTAAATGATAGTGCATCTCACGGCCATTTTGCTCCTGCTTAAGCAATTCGCATTCAGTAAGTATTTGCAGATGTTTCGAAACAGTTGGTCTGGCAGTGTCAAAGTTGGCTGCTATTGCTCCTGCGGTCATGGATTGGGAAGCAACCAACAGAAGTATTGCTCGTCTTGTTGGGTCGGCTATAGCCTGAAACACATCTCGTCTTAAATTCATTATGTAGCTATTTGACTACAAATATATATGTAGCTACTTGACTACGCAAATATTTCTTTAAAATTTTTATATAAAATCTCCTGGTCTTTCTATCTATTTAATAATTACCAAGTTGTATATATATTCCTTTTAATCTTAATGAATAATAATTTACTTATATGAGGACACTAAGACAACATGATCCAAAAACTTAACAAGTATAGGATAAGACTTATTTTCATACCAGTGAAATTTAAACTACAAACCATCTAAAAAAACGAAACTATTCCCCAAATAAAGTAGATATGCTGAACCTTTTTCCGTTTTATTTAGCCCTTATCGTTTTTATAGTCCTGTTGATAATGCTGAGCAATAAAATTAAAGTTGCATACCCTGTATTATTAGTTCTAGGTGGATTGACGATTAGTTTTATTCCATTTATTCCCGCTATGAAAATAGACCCTGAATTGATTTTCATAATTTTCTTACCTCCACTAATATATGAAGCAGCTTGGACAAATTCCTGGAAGGAACTTTGGCATTGGAGAAGAATTATAGGAAGTTTTGCTTTTATTGTTGTCTTCCTCACTGCCATTGCTATAGCTTTCTTTGCAAATGCTATCATTCCCGGATTTTCACTTGCATTAGGTTTTTTGTTGGGCGGCATCGTGTCTCCTCCGGATGCTGTAAGCGCAAGTGCAATTTTAAAATTTGTAAAAGCACCTAAAAGAATGTCTACTATCCTGGAAGGTGAAAGTTTGTTAAATGATGCATCCTCACTTATTATATTTCGTTTCGCAATGGTAGTAGTTGCAACCGGGCAATTTGTCTGGTATCAAGCTGCACTGAATTTTTTCTGGATGGTCATTGGAGGAATCGTTATCGGTTTAATCGTTGGTATACTATTTTTGAAAGCCCACAAATGGCTTCCTACTGACGTTAACATGGATATCATTCTTACGCTCGTAACACCTTATGCAATGTACATCTTAGCTGAAGGTGTCCATGCATCCGGGGTACTGGCAGTAGTCAGCGGAGGATTGTATTTATCTAATTTCAGACATCAATTTCTGACAGGATCATCTCGACTGAGTGGGGAGAATGTATGGCAAAGTCTTATATTCTTATTGAATGGATTGGTCTTTTTGTTGATTGGTCTGGACCTTCCTGAAATTATTTCAGGATTACAAAAAGAGGGTTTTAGCTTTTATAGTGCAACTTCATATGGATTGTTCATTACTTTGGCACTCATCATTGGAAGAATACTTGCTGCATATGGAGCTTTAGTTGTGACTTTGATTGCAAGTCATTTTATTAAAGTTGCTGAAAGTAATCCAGGCTTAAAAGCTCCTCTTTTACTGGGTTGGACAGGAATGCGTGGAGTGGTTTCTCTGGCAGCTGCTCTTTCTATTCCGGTAACCCTTGCAAATGGAGTGCCTTTCCCTCATCGTAATCTGATATTGTACATCACGTTTATCGTGATTCTTGTAACCTTGATGTTACAAGGATTAACACTTCCTATTCTCATTAAAAAAATAAAATTACCTGTCTTCAAGGATCATCTTCCCGAAGAAGAAACCCAAAGGATAATTCGGGAAGCATTGGCAAAAGAATCTTTGAAATACCTTACAGAAAATTATAAGGCAGAATTAGAACATAGTTTACACCTGCAAAAGCTATTCAGCAAATGGGAAAATCAATTAAACTCGGATGAAAATTCTGAAATGTCTTTAAGAAATAAAACTATATATGGTAATATTCTTGAAAAACAGCGCCGGTTACTTTTACACTTGAATAAAAAGGAAAAGCATATCGATGAAGATATCATTAGAAAATTTCTGCATCAGATAGATCTGGAAGAAGAAAGACTAAAGCTTGAATAAGTTTTATGATTATATATCTACCATGTATGACTTTTTTGAAAATCTGATTATGCCCAGTTAAATTCATATCATTCATCATACCTGATTACCGGAAAAATCCTTAATTCAATTTTGCAGTAGCCTTTAATTCATTTTTTATAAGGTTAGGCAAATAAACAAAAAAAGTTGTCCCTTTACCTGCTTCACTCTTAAGATCAATGGTTCCGTTCACCTTCTCAACTGCATTTTTTACAAGGTAAAGTCCAAGACCACTCCCTTTAGAATAGTCTGTAGCTCTGAAAAACATGTCAAATACTTTTGCCTGAAACTCTCGTTCTATACCAATTCCATTATCTTCAAAAGTAATTAATATTCCTTTTTTATGATCTGCAATAGTGATTCTTATAAATGAATCCTCCTGATTCTTTGAATATTTTAAAGCATTTTCAAGAAGATTTAGAAATATCGTATTAAGATATCTGTAATCGCTGAATAATTCATTAACAGCATAAGTATCAATGGCAATATCTATCTTCTGCATGTAATCAGTTTTCTGAAGTATTACCAATGCATTCTTTATAAGAATTTCAGGCTCGATAAGAGTAAGATCAACCTGTCCTTCTTTTATTTTAGTAAGTTCAATAAGATTATATATAATTTCATTAAGCCTGATAAGCGTTGAATCTATCTGAGAGAAATATTCAACTGCAAGCGGATCTTTAATCTCCAATCTGGCTGTAGAACATAAGCCTTTAAGTGAAGCAACAGGACCTTTGAGATCGTGTGATACCTTATAACAGAACGTATCTAATTCCTGATTTTTATACAATAACTCTGACTCTGCCTTCTTTCTCTCAGAGATATCCTGAACTACCCAGATCTGATATTCAGGTATTCCATATTTATCAAACTTCATAGAACAAGTTAAATATACCCAGATCATCTTACCAGAACGATGCTTAATCTGTTGCTCAAGCGTTATGTACTCCGCAGCATTGAGCAACAGCTTGCCATACTGCTCTCCATTCATCTCTATAGTATCTCTTATGAATTTTCTGGAAGCATTAAGATGGAGTAGTTCCTCTGAACTAAAATCTAATATTTCGCAAAGCTTTTTGTTTACTCTTAATATTGTCCCGTTAAAATCTATATGCGCAATACCCACAGCAGCTTGTTCAAAAGTAGATCTGAAATCAAGTTCACTTTTCAGTAAGGCGACATTTTGTCTTTCTATTTTCTTGGAATATTCCTTAATCTCCTTCATACCATCCTGTATAGTTGTAACCATAGAAATAAATCTCCTGCTTAAAATTCCTACTTCATCTTTATCTGAAAATTTAATATCCCTGAAACCATCAGTAAAATTGCTTTTAACCACACGCTCAAGCTCTGTTGTTAAAGTTCTGATTGGCCTAGTGAGCATTGAAGAAAAGAAAAAACTTAAGCCCAGTGAAATCAGGATGCAGATGAATAGTATCCCAAACAACATTTTCTTTAAATCATCTTTCAGACTTTCGTTGAACACAACAGTCTCATTCTCTATGCCAGTCATGAGCTCTCTTATTTTTTGATTATGCACTATAAGCCTACCCAACAACCCCGCTTCATTGCTATAACCTATTGAACGTTCGACTAACACTACATCTTTAAATGTCTTCAAGTAATCATCCAATGCAAGACTGACATTTTCCTCAATGCCCAGGGGAATTTCTTTAATCTTCATTACACCCTTTTTCGATTCACTGATCAGGTATTCATTATTAAATACATATAATGAATCTTTAGAAATAAAATAATCTTTTTCATTTTGCATGAGGCTTTCAAATATTTCTGCACCAATGAAAGATCTGTATTTTTGCAAAGTTTCCTTTCTTTTCCTCAACTCTCCTTCCAGCCCGTAGATGTGGGTCCCTCTTTTTTCAATCATTTTTACCAGAACTCCAAATGTTCTTTGATAATCTTCGATCTCACGCACTACTTCTTTTAACTGAAGTTTCATTGATTCATTTTCTTTAAGAAGAAATTCGTTTAATAGACTTTCTATTGTGAAGTGTATTTCTTCAATAAGTTGCCTATGCTTTCTTATATATGCACTAGTATGAGTAAAATGGTAGGTCGGCTTTTTTGAATCATAATGGACGAAATCCTGCTCTACAGCATTCAGAGAAAACACTTTGTATGAAACATTATGTATTCTGTGAATCATCCTAAAACTCAGCTCACGCTGGTTCAGAAAGTATATAAAACAACAACCCATCGATATTATTATCCCGACAAAAATGCTATACACAATGAAAAGCCTGAGCTTAATTCTACTAAACATGTTACTCCAAATATTTCGAGGCAAGTACGAAAGAAGGAGAATGGCCAACCAAAAAGTTATATTAAGTTTTTATTACCATTCTGTTAAAAAACTACAACACTCTAAAACGTTGTGAGGTATTTTAAATTAATACTAACAAGTCACCAATTTTGAATAATAGTAAACATTTAATAAAAAATTTGCTTATTTGAAGAATATTTTATTTGTTTACCTATAATTCAACACTTTATAATTTCTCCCGAAATATAAATTTCATATTAAGCCGGTCGCAGAGAAATTCGGGAGATATAACTCAGGGAAATCCCGCAAATTCCTGAATTATGCAACAATGTTTGTTACCGAATCGTACAAAAAACTATAAAATCTAAAGGCTTATGAAAATTAATAGATTACTTCTTGTTGATTGTGATGCAAAAACAAACTGCCTTAACGAAAAAAAGATTGTTGATTCTGGCTTAGTAGATCAATTAAAAGTGACCTTAAACGGAGGTCATGCCCTACTTTATCTTAATCAAATCAGCCATAGAACAGTAGACTCAAAAACAGTTGTGGTCTTAAACATGAATACTCCTATTGCAGATGGTTTTGACTTTCTTGAAGGCTATAAATTTTCACATGACATTCACAAAGACAATGTTCTGATTGTAGTAATGCAGGACAATATAGATAAAGACACACAGGATAAAGTCAGAAGATATGGAGTAAATTACTTTATAAGCTCCAGCATTTGCCTTGAAACCTTAAACAATCATATTAACAGTTACTTTGAAAAAAATACTGAAAATAAAAAAGTAGTTTTCAGTCCTTCAGAGAATGTAAAAATAGAAAATCTTCCTAAACCAAATTTTGCAGAAGTTCAGCAAAATAAAAATCAGTCAAAATCCAAAAAGCAAAACAGAAAAGTACTTGTAAATATAGAATCGGTTAAAAGACCTGGTGCCGGAGCTGCGTGATAAAAGTTTTATCCATTAGCAATTGGTATAACATAATATATCGCCCGTAATATTATCGAAAACCATTTGCTGAACAGTTATATTCATCCTGACACCATCATCCATCAAGATGTCCATACATCTTTCCAAATTCTAAGGTATTGCGTCTTTTAAAAAGAATTCTGTTCTTTCATATCGTCCACATGAGGTCGCCTGAAGGACACTGATTGCGGATGTATTATTCTGAATTTTCTTGTAGTCATTGGTGACAATTATATAGCCAGAGTCTGATGCCCTGGTTGCAGACCTATTGGGCGTCCGTTCAATAACAACTTTTTCATCTGCTAAAATACCTGAAAGCAAAATCAGACAGTCACTGGCAATTTTAGTATTTTCAAGTTTTTGTTTCGCTTCCTGAAAAGTACTGGAAGAGGTTAAAATATCTCTTAATAAGAAAGAAATCGGAACTGCAATTTCAGGAGATTCTCCACTTAAAACGGCATTCAATGTAAGAGAAAACTTACCAGGACGTATACCTGACAAAGTCCCGATAAATCCTGGCCACCCAATGGTTTTAAAAAGGGTTTTCCCCTCCCGTTTAAAGTTTAAAATCAGAGAATGTTTTCCTAGTAGATTATTTTCTGTATGCCAATCCAGATTTCTTCCATGCATTACTGTTTGACCATTACTTACTGCAAAAGCAGTGCATCCAAAGTAAAATTTCAAAATATCATAATATAAGTTGGCTATCAGAACCTCGCTTGGGGAAAAATTTGAAATAGAAGCGATAAAATCAATTTCCTTCAGATACTCTTCTGAAATAATAGCATTTTTAAATAGCTCAATATTATCAAAAATAAAGTCAGCCCCCTCAAAATCGTTTAAGTAGCATTGAAGCAGATCATTTATAGCTTCTTTATAATCAATCAAGAAAGCCCACCGCTGATCAGGCAGCAAATCCAGATGAACAGTATGTTCTTGAAATAGACGATTCATAAAAACCTGATAGAATATCAAAAAAAGTGAATTTTAAATGAAAAAACATAAAAAAAGGCTGTATGATTCATACAGCCTTTTCAAAATAACAGGTACAAATATCTATTTTTCGATCTTCACGTTAACCGCGTTTGGACCTTTTTTTCCTTGACGAACCTCAAATGTTACTTTATCATTCTCACGAACTTGATCAGCTAAGCCACTTACGTGAACAAAGATTTCTTCTCCAGTTCCTTCTGTTTTAATAAACCCAAATCCTTTCGAGTTATTAAAAAATTTTACTACGCCTTTTTGCATTATTAAATTGTTAAATAAATTATTAAACTGATTGTGTTTTTAAAGTGGAATTTTACTTTTAGGACTGTGGATTTAATAATACATAAAGTGCTAAAAATACTAATTCGCTTTAATATTTTGGTAAATATAAAAAGATAATTGAGATATTGCTAATTTTCAATTATTAAATTCCATAAAATTTATTTACTTACCAGTTACTATTGCCGCTGTTCTTTTTTAAGGGGGCTTTAGGGCGTGCTTTATTAACGACTATCTTTCTTCCCTGCAGATTGAAATTATTTAATCCATTGATAGCCTTCATTGAATCCCGGTCATTTAACATTTCAATAAATGCCGTTCCCATAGAAACTCCTGAATATTTGTCTTTCATTAGTCTCACTTTTTGTACCTGGCCGAATCTTTGAAAAAGATCTCTGAGTTGTTCTTCGTTCACCTCAATATTGAGGTTTCCCACGTAAATATTCATTTATAAGTAAAATAGATTTAAATAAAAACTTATCCAATCACCGTTAATCTGTTCAACACCAAAGTTTGTTTGCGGAATTCAGGTGAGTATTTACCAGACGGTTATAAAATTTCAACTCCCAAAAATTGTAAAGGTTTAAAACACCTGCTGGTATAGTTATTTACCTTTAACGGATTTTTAAACGGAAAGATTACTCCCACCCGGTAATTTTTTTTAAATAAGGTACAATTTGTTGTGCCATACTTTCATGCGTATGCAAGCTAGGATGCCAATCTTCACCAAAAGGGGCTGATTGTGGTACCATAACAAAGGAATAGATATTTTTGTCGCCAGCCTCTTTAATAGAAGTAACTACAGATTCTACATACCTCTTCGATTTAGCATAAAGGAATGCATTGGGCGGCCAACTATCATTAAGACCATTGGAGGGAACACAAACAATTTTTGCTGCAGGAAATAATTCACGTACATTTTTCACAAATGCGGTATATTGATTCACAAATCCGGAAGAATCCAATTTGGAATTACCGGAAACTTCCTGATAAAAATCATTGGTTCCTAAATGAATAACTATCAAATCAGGAATATATCTTTCAAAATTCCATTTGGGAAGCTCCTGATCAGGAAACACTCTGTCATAAATCTTAGGCAAAGTTCCAGTGGTATCACCTTGAAAGTTTCTGTACATTCCCTTTCCTGAATAGGCCGTACACATGTACTGAGCATTAAGTCTTTGTGAGACCAGGTTTCCCCAGGCAGAATAATTATCTTCATTTGCACTGCTGAAGCCTGTATTCGGATTTCCTTCAGGAGGTGCAGGAATTATTAATGAATTTCCGTAACCACAAGTATAAGAGTCACCTATAAATTCTATTTTCCTTAAAGGCTTGTTTGCCGGCCTTACCAACTTGCCATTTCTACCAAGTACAAATCCAATAAACTCAGATTTACCTACAGAACTTTCTGTCCTCTTAAATATGGTAATTTCGTGAATTGTGTCCTTTAAATTTTTCTTTATTTGATAAATATGTACACCTGGTATACATTTCACTATTTCAGAAATCTGGCCATTAATCAGAACGGTATAATAATTAGCAGTTTTATCATCATTTCCACCAAAATCGTTGAGTTCGAAACCAATCGAATTTCCTATGAATTTTGCTGAAACAGTGACTCCCGGAAAAGTAAAACCAGGTTTTTTCTTATCTGATAAATCAATTCTGCCTGAATATTGAATATAGGGATGATCTGCGCTGACTTTTATTACAAAACTATCAGCAGCAACCGACTTATAAAAAGAAGCTTCGTCAACTTTTACACCTCCTAGTCTTGTTCCGAATAAAAATCTCTTCCCCCAATAACCATCATTGATGGATGAAATAATTACCCCTTGAGAATGTGAAGCATGAATGAATTTTTCTTCACCCAGATAGATCCCGGCATGAGTAATAAAATTCCTTGAATTGTAAGAATTGTAGAAAAAAACCAGATCTCCACTTTCAAGACTATCTTTTGATGGCACAATATCGCCATATCTTGCCTGTTCATGTGAAGAATGAGGGAGTAAAATTCCAAACTTTTTATGGGTTACACGGACTAAACCCGAACAATCTATACCTTTCTTGCTTGTCCCTCCCATTCTATGTGGAGTTCCCAGAAAACTGTTTGCTTCCTTTATTAATTCTTCAACTGAATAATCTCCTAATGATACTTGTTTCTCGGCTCCTCCCCTGAAAAAGGTTTTAAGCCCGTTTCTAATCCCTGGATTATTAAAACTGTTTATTAACTGCTCAACTTTACCGCCATCAGAAAATGAAAAGGAACAGCATAAGCAAAGTATTATTATTAAAGCAGGAGTTCGTTTATCAGACAGGAAAGAGAAATTCATTCAGTAATTTTTCTTCAATAGATTGTGATAGTTTTCAAAGATAAAGACAACTTTCCTATATTTATAAACACTTTAAGGTTAGAAGGACTTTTTTTTATAAAAAACCAAATAACCGCCACACTTTAAACTAATTACATTTAAATCTATATTTTACAAAATGAAAAAAAGCCTAAAAATCGATTCGGTAGATATTGTCCAGCTTATCCCCTCAATGGGCGGTTGTATTGCTTCCGATAAAATTACTGTGGAAGGTCTTCCGGTTGGATTTATGTATCGTGAAGAACCTGAAGAAGGCTGGGACAGCGGCTGGAGATTCTTGTCAGGAACTGAAACTGAAGACTATATAGATGATTCGGAGAACTCAGGAATATATGATGTGAATACTATTGCAAACTATGACCGTGCTATTATTCCCCATTTGAATCTCCCAAATGGAACGGAATTGGAAAGAATTGAAGGTACTGATGATTTTCAGCCGTTACCTCCGGAAGAATAAATACAGCAAGAGCTCGAGCAACAGCAAGAATTAGCGACACTTGTTGCTGTTGCTCACTCTGTTGCAACCTTTTTGAAGGTACTTTTTTTTCCACTTTTAGAAAATTCCATCCTTAAGATTCCCTTTGACCTGCTTAAATACAGCAAGAGTATGAGCAAGAGCAAGAATATTAGCACCTTATTACTGTTACTCAGACCGTTGCTACTTTTTTATTCCCCTCCGATGACCATTTTATTTATCCACTTTTAGAAAATTACCTGCTTAAGATTTCCTCCAGCCTGTTTATTTCAAGTATATTTGAAGCTTTTTCAAAAAATTAAAAATGAAATTATCAATCAATGAGGTCTTCATTCTGTTTGATATTCTTAATTGAAAAGTAACAAGTAGATTAAACATGGCAAATCATATTTACGGAATTGACTTTGGTACCAGTAATTCAGTTTTAGCAATAGCCAACAAGGATTCTAAGGAAATAAAACATGTAATAAGCGAGCAGTCCGTAATACATTTTACAGAATCATCTCAGATTTCAATAGGGAAAAAAGCCGTTGAACATTATATCCAGAATAACCTGAAAGGACGTCTGCTTAAATCTGTGAAAACTCTACTCCCTCAGGCATCATTTACATTCACATATATCTATGGCAAAAAATATACTGCTGAAGATCTTGTTTGCCTCCTTTTGAAATCTCTAAAAAAAGAAGCTGATGAATACCTGGGCGAAGAGGTAACTGAAGTCATCATGGGAAGACCTGTAGTTTTTTCAGAAGATCCTGAAAAAGATAAACTCGCGGAAAAAAGACTGCTTGCTGCAGCTAAAAAAGCAGGGTTTGAAAATATATGGTTCCAGTACGAACCGATAGGTGCAGGATTTTTATATGAACAAAGTATTGAGAAACCTGAAGTTGTCCTAATTGGGGACTTTGGTGGAGGTACCTCAGACTTTACACTTATGCGACTTGATCGCAATAATCTTAATCTCGCTGACAGAAAATCGCAAATCATCAATACCGGCGGTATACATATAGGAGGCGATGATTTTGATGCCTTAATTATGTGGCATAAAATGGTCTCTTACTTTGGATACGGACTTAAATACGAATCATTCGGAAAAATGCTGGATTTGCCGGTACATATCTACCGAAGTCTTTGCGAATGGGAGCAAATGGCATTTTTAAAAGAGGGTAAGCTGAGAAAATCTCTGGACAGCTACTATCTCTATACCCAGAGAAATCCGGCAATACAGAGGCTGATGACTTTTATCGATCAGAACCTGGGCTTCTCCCTGTTCCGTAAGATTGAAAAGGCTAAAATTGAGCTGTCTGAAAAATCTTTTGCCGATATTCAATTCAGTGAAGCTGGAATAGAAATTCAGGAGCACCTGGAGCTGAATGAATTTAATGAATTTGCTATTAAAGAAGTAAGCAAAATCGAAGCATTCTTATCCGAATTTATTGAGAAATCAGGCGTACCTCATAGTGAAATCAATAACATATTCTTAACAGGCGGAACCTCTTCCCTTCAGGCAGTAAGAAATATCTTCACCAATAAATTTTCAGATGAAAAGATACACCGTGGAGACAACTTTAACAGTGTGGCGCAAGGATTAGCTCTAAGTTATTTTTACAGAAATTAAAATGAACCTTCTCAACAATCAAAATCTCTGGAAAGCTCTCCTGTAGTGGCCAACAATAGGAGTTTCAAAATTTTTAGCGGATCGAACTGAAATTTTAGCAAATTTCATCACAGCCTTGATTATTATGGTTACTTTTCTTATCAAGGAGAAAAATGACAAAACTAAAATCATGAGACTTATTATAAACTAATCCCATCTTTATCTTAATGACGGGAATTAAAGCACTAATCTATAAATCAATTAAACTGTCATTGTAAACCTCACCTTATCCTTGCTCTGCCCTCCTATTCTTTTATAAAACTTAATTGCCTTTTCATTAAATACCGGTGTCTGCCATTGGACATTTATACACCCATTAGCTTTGGCAATTTCTTTTATACGTAAAATCATTGCCTCTCCTATTCCATATCCACGATAACATTCATCCAGATAAAGACAATCAAGATGCAAAAAAGAAGCAGCACTCCAGGTCGAATAATCAAAAGTAAAACTAGCATAACCGACTACATTCTCATCTGCTTCCACCACCAGACAATGTAGCTGTGGATTATCTCCAAACAATGCAACTTTCAACAACCTTTCTTTATCCTTAGCATCGTAAACTGCTTTCTCATGGGCAGCATGCTTCGCGCATAGTTCAATAAGAACAGGCAGATCTTTTTCCTCACAAAGCCTTATTCTATATTCCATACAACATGCAACTCCGTTTTCAGAAAATCTATAAAATGGGTAAAATAATCAGGTTGCTTTTTACCATTCAGTACAGCGATATAATGCTTTCTTTTCAATCCTGTCTTACCGATTTTTACCGCTTTTAAGGTTGAGGTTTTAAGATAAGGCTGAGCCGCCCACTTCGCCATAGACATCACACCCATATCTGCCTTTACCATTTCTACAGAAGCTTCAGTCAATGGAAGTGGTGTTATCTTCTTAGGCTTCACTTTGGCGGGTGCAAGAAAAAACTGATGAACAGAAACCGTTTCCAATGGAAGCGAATGAATGATCAGATGCTCGTTGACGAAATCTTCAGCTAGTACAAACTTCTTATCAGACCAGGGATGGTTCTCTGAAACCAGCATGACCAGCTCATCCTGAAAAAGCTCAATGTACTTAATATTTTCATCTCTAACAGCGTCGCTGATAATGGCGATATCCAATTCATTTGCAAGAAGCTTTTGTAAAGGATAATGTGTAGCTTCCATTACAATCTTAAGGTCGACATTAGGATACAATAGCTGAAACTGTTTCATAACCGAAGGCAGCCAGTGATATCCGGAATAACATTCTGTACTGATTCTTATCTCTCCTATTTCTCCGAAAACCATTTGTTTGATAGAATATTGAGTATCCGAAAGCTTATCAAGAATCTCGTTGGCTGCCTCATAAAGCTTTTCCCCGGCTTTGGTCAGAACAAGCTTTTTATTGCCCCTTAGAAATATCTTTGTTCCTAACTGGTATTCTGCTTCTTTAAGCTGATGACTTAAGGCTGACTGGGTAAGATGTAGTTTAAAAATGGCTTTGGAAATACTGCCTTCTTCTACAATAGCTTTAACAAGTTTCAAATGTCGGATCTCCATCTGTGATAATATTATATCTACAAATTACGGAAAAAATCAATTGATGAATTCATGAAAATAATTAATCAGACTGATGAATTCTTTTCGTTTTTAACAGATCATTCAACAATATAGATTTGCTTATACTTTTTAACCAAGCAAAACTATGAACGAACAGATGAAACACTATGCAAACAAACTGCAATTTGAAATGGATCCATCAGATTTGTTTGAAGCTTTAAAAAAGGGTGAAAATATAATCGTTATTGATGCAAGAAAGCCCACAGCTTTTGAAGCAGAACATATACCAGGGGCTATAAATATACCTCATCGGGAAATGAATGAAGAACAGACGCAGAAGCTTGATAAAAATTTTCTATATGTCACCTACTGTGATGGTATCGGATGTAATGCTTCTACCAAAGGGGCGTTCAATATGGCAAGGCAAGGCTTTAATGTAAAAGAATTAATAGGTGGTCTTGAATGGTGGAAAAAGGATGGCTACTCAACCCAAGGGACACAAAGTGAACCAAACGGATCTAAGGTAGAATGCTCCTGCTAATAAGCGCTCCCTAAATCCAACAAAAACTTAACCATCAACCACTTACACAACTATGTAATCTTTTGGGATATTCTGATTGTTATAACTATAAAACAGTTCAGATATGGGATATATTAAAACAAAATCCATGGAAAAAGGGCAACCAATAGAGCTCTATTACCAGGATTTGGGTGAAGGAAAGCCGGTTGTACTGATTCATGGGTGGCCTTTAAGCCAGGAGATGTGGGAATACCAGGTAAATGCCCTGGTTGAAAATGGATTAAGAGTAATCACTTACGACAGACGGGGATTTGGTAAATCATCCAAACCTCTTAATGGCTATGATTACGATACTTTTACTGATGACTTAAGAGCTGTTTTGGATACCCTGAACCTGGAAGATGTAACGCTCGTGGGATTTTCCATGGGCGGTGGTGAAGTTGTAAGATATTTCAGCAGATATGGGGGATCAAGAGTATCACAGGCAGTATTACTGGGTGCTGTTACTCCTTTTTTGCTAAAAACAAAAGATAATCCTGATGGAGCACATAAAGAGATTTTCACCAATGCAATCAATGTGATTAAAGAAGACAGGATAGGATTTATAGATATGTTTGGTCAGCAGTTTTTCGGGGTAACTAAAGAGCACCGGCCATTGAGCGATCCTTTACTGGAGTATTACAGAACACTGGCTTCATTTGCAGGTCCGATACCTACACAAAAAGCTGTGACTGCATATTCGGAAACAGATTTCAGAAAAGACTTAAAAGCTGTAAATGTGCCAACCCTGATTATCCATGGTGATGCGGATGATATTGTACCAATCGGAATCAGCAGTGATAAAACTGCTCAAATGATTCCTGATAATTATTATAAAATTTATCATGGCGCTCCACATGGATTCTTTTATACGCACAAGGAGCAGCTCAATGAAGACCTGCTTGAGTTTATATTACATCAGGATCATTTTGAACCTGTGAATGTAAAATCAGGCCGAAGATAAGATCCAATTGTATAGAACCAGAATACAATTAAAAAGGCCTCCCGAAAATCAGGAGGCCTTTTTATATTGCATTCAGTGTAGTTTTAAGACTAAACAGCAGCAGCAGCTTTCTCTTTTACAGGAGACTCAGCGCCAAGGCTGATCTGTTTCATGCTTGTCATAGCTTCTCTTAGCTCAGCACCTACAATTTCAATAGGATGGAAACGGATGATTTCGTTTACAGCAAGAAGTGTCTTATTGTCCACACCACCTGATTTTCCTTCATTGTAGTTTTTACCGATCACATCAGTATTAATTTTCTTCATGAAATCAGCAAGTAAAGGCTTACAAGCATGATCAAACAGATAACAACCATATTCAGCTGTATCAGAGATCACTCTGTTCATTTCAAAAAGTTTTTTACGAGCAATAGTGTTTGCGATAAGCGGAGTTTCGTGCAGAGACTCATAGTATGCAGACTCTTCTTTGATACCTGATTCTGTCATTGTTTCGAATGCTAACTCAACACCAGCTCTTACGAAAGCAACCATTAACAGACCGTTATCATAGAATTCCTGCTCAGATATTTGCACTGACCCTGGAGCTGTTTTCTCAAATGCAGTTTCTCCAGTTGCAGCTCTCCATGTCAATAGATTTTTGTCGTTGTCAGCCCAGTCTTTCATCATGGTAGAAGAAAACTCTCCGCTCATGATATCGTCCTGATGCTTCTGGAATAAAGGTCTCATGATGTCTTTCAGTTCCTCAGAAAGCTCGAAAGCTTTAATTTTAGCAGGATTAGAAAGTCTGTCCATCATCAGAGTGATACCACCATGTTTCAATGACTCAGTGATCACTTCCCAACCGTACTGGATAAATTTAGCAGCGTATCCTTTATCGATACCTTTTTCAACCATTTTGTCGAAGCAAAGAATTGAACCTGTCTGAAGAAGACCGCAAAGGATCGTTTGCTCACCCATAAGATCAGATTTTACTTCAGCTACGAAAGAAGACTGAAGAACACCTGCTCTGTCTCCACCTGTTGCTACTGCATAAGCTTTAGCATAATCCCATCCTTTTCCTTCAGGATCGTTCTCAGGATGAACTGCGATAAGGGTAGGAACACCGAAACCTCTTTTATACTCTTCTCTTACTTCAGATCCCGGAGATTTAGGAGCCACCATGATTACAGTGATATCTTTTCTGATCTGCATTCCTTCTTCAACGATGTTGAAACCGTGAGAATAAGAAAGTGCAGAGCCTTTTTTCATCAATGGCATAACCGCTGTAACAACAGAAGTATGCTGCTTGTCAGGAGTAAGGTTGATAACAAGGTCTGCAGAAGGGATTAGCTCCTCGTAAGTACCAACTTTAAATCCATTGTCAGAAGCATTTTTCCATGACTGTCTTTTCTGATCAATAGCATCTTTTCTCAGAGCATAAGCAATATCAAGACCTGAATCTCTCATGTTCAGACCCTGGTTCAAACCTTGAGCACCGCAACCTACGATTACGATTTTTTTACCTTTCAAAGCTTTTACGCCATCAGTGAATTCAGAACTGTCCATGAATTCGCAAACGCCCAATTGATTTAGTTTTTCTCTGAGCGGAAGTGTATTGAAATAATTAGCCATTTTGTTTTATTAAATATTTAAGGTTCAGTATTTTTTGAAAAAAGCTGGCATATGCAGACTTTTCATCATTACAAAGATCGCAAATCTTATGGAAAAGAGATGTTCATTTTCCTCAAAGTTTAGGTACTTTTTATGGATTTTGGAAAGAAATATGTTCGGCCAGGGATGTTTAATGAATATTTAAGCAGGAAATATTTTTCTCCGGTTAAAGTTACCTAAATATTCCGGAAAAAAATCCATTCGGGTAGACTTCAAATAATACACTAATTATCAACAAATTAAATCTTAAAAATAAAATCTGATGGAGATTTTATTACAAAAAGATATTCTCATCGGAAAAAATGATGAGGTTCTGAGGATAAAATTGTGGTTAGTAATTTTTTATGGAATGAATCATTTCATGTTTTTAACTATGGCGAATTTACCATAATTAAAACTCATAAATGTCTTCCACCTTTCTCGCATCTCTACTATAGGTTAAATCACTCTGTTTCGATCTTTACTTAGAGGGAAAAAGCTACCTCTTAATCCTTACCCTCTGAGGCAGTTGTAAAGTAATTCTTTATAACTGAATAAGCCTACAAATCACTCTATTACAATAGATTTAACATATAGTATCTAATATTTAGATTGAGGTATCAAAAGTCCGGCAAGGCGATTCCGATTCGTCCAGACTATCTCCCTTCCTCCACTTTTTTCTGCTTTTCCCTTTCTCATCATTCCCCAAAACTATTTCACCGAATTGTACTAACAAATTTAGCAACTGATCGTTTTTTTAACAATATTTGATAAAATAATTAGCATAGAATGTATTTAAATTGTCATAGCTTCTATTCGATGAGGTACGGGACGCTTTCCGTAAAAGAGCTGGTGGAAGAAGCCTGTGAAAAACGCGCTGATGTTCTTGCACTTACGGACATCAATAATACCTCCGCCACTTTTGAATTTGTCAGAACCTGTCAGGAAAAGGGAATTAAACCTATTGTCGGCATCGAATTCCGGAATGGAGACGAACTGCTTTTCATCGGAATTGCCAAAAACAATGAAGGTTTCAGAGAACTGAACAAGCTGCTTTCTATTCATAACATGCGCAAAAAGGCCCTACCCGCTCATGCGCCTGAAATGAATGACGCCTACATTATTTATCCTTTAGGCAAAAAAGAACCTGAAGCGCTGAGAGATAACGAATGGCTGGGCATTCGCATCCCGGAACTCAGCCGCATTCCTTTCTCTGACCTGAACAAGCAACAGCACAAAATGGTGATGCTCCATCCTGTTACTTTTAAAAGTAAGCAAGGATACAATCTGCACAGACTGCTCAGGGCGGTCAGCAAAAACACGCTGTTGAGCAAGCTTACGATGGAAGAACAGGCCATGCAGGATGAGATCATGCTGTCTGCTGATCAACTGTTTGGGGCTTATGGCCGCTTCCAGAAAATCATCAAAAATACGATGGATCTGGCGGACTCCTGCTCTATTTATTTTGATGGTGAAAATAAAAGCCGTAAAACCTTCACTGGCAACCTTTATGATGACAAGCTCCTGCTGGAGAAACTAGCCCTGGATGGCCTCAAACACCGCTACCGCAGAAATAATAAAGCTGCTCAGGAACGTGTCAAAAAAGAACTGGAGGTCATTGATCGGCTTGGCTTTAATGCTTATTTCCTGATCACCTGGGATATATTGCGCTATGCGAAGAACAGGAATTTCAGCTTCGTGGGTCGTGGCAGCGGGGCCAACAGCATCATCGCTTATTGTCTGGGCATCACGGAAGTGGATCCCATAGAACTGGACCTTTATTTCGAGCGTTTCCTCAATCCTCACCGTACCTCTCCGCCGGACTTTGATATCGACTTCTCCTGGAAAGATCGCGATGATGTTACGGACTATGTATTCAAAAGGTATGGCAATGAGCATACTGCATTGCTTGCAACTTACAGTACCTTCCGGGGCAAATCCATTATAAGAGAACTCGGAAAAGTTTTCGGATTGCCCAAACCTGAGATAGATAACATTCTCACGCTGCAGGATCCTTCCAAACTGAAAGATAAAGATCAGATCGTGAAGACTATGTTCCATTATGGAAAACTTATGGAAGATTTCCCCAATTATCTTTCCATACATGCCGGAGGAATTCTTATTTCAGAAAAGGAAATCAATTATTATACAGCGACAGATCTTCCGCCCAAGAACTTCCCTATCACCCACTTCGATATGTGGGCGGCTGAAGATATGGGTCTACATAAATATGATATTCTCAGTCAGCGGGGATTGGGGCATATCAAAGATACTATTTCGTTGGTCAAGCAAAACACCGGACAGACCGTAGAGATCAATTTTGAAAAGATTAAGGAAGATCCTCAGGTAAGAGAAAATATCAAAACAGGTAATACCATAGGTTGCTTCTATATAGAATCTCCAGCTATGAGAATGCTGCTTAAAAAACTTCGTTGCCAGGATTATAAAACACTGGTTGCTGCTTCTTCCATCATTCGTCCGGGTGTGGCGCAGTCAGGTATGATGAATGAATATATCAACCGCTTTCATAAACCGGAGACTATCAAATACCTGCATCCGCTTATGGAAGAGATGCTGAAGGAAACCTTTGGTGTAATGGTCTATCAGGAAGATGTGATCAAAGTGGCGCATTACATTGCAGGACTTGATCTGGGGGAAGCGGATCTGCTCAGAAGGGCTATGTCCGGCAAATACAAGGGTAAGGAAGAGATGGACAAGGTAAAGCGCAACTTTATCAACTCCTGCAGAAAACAAGGCCACCCCGATGATTTCTCCAATGAGCTGTGGAGACAGATACAGAGCTTTTCCGGCTATAGTTTCTGCAAGGCACACTCTGCAAGTTTTGCGGTGGAAAGCTATGAAAGCCTTTATCTTAAAACATATTACCCCAAGGAATTCATGACTGCCGTGATCAACAACTTCGGGGGATTTTATTCTACGGAATTCTATTTCCACGAAGCCCGCATGTCCGGTGCGGAAACGGAACCTCCTTGTGTCAACAACAGTGACTATTATACAACCATTATAGGAAATAAGATCTATACAGGTTTTATTCATCTGCGGGATTTTGAGCAAAAGATTGGTGAGGCCATTCCGCTTGAGCGCGAGACAAACGGTCCCTACAGAGATCTCTATGATTTTATAAAACGTATCCCACTTTCTCTGGAGCAGCTCAACATTCTGATTCGTATAGGTTCGTTTCGTTTTACGGGCAAAACCAAAAAGGTCCTGCTTATGGATGCGGCACTGCACTTCAGCAAAAGTAAAAGCAAAGTACCAGGCGCGGAACTATTTCAGCTTGAACGTAAAGAGCTGGTGCTTCCCCCTCTGAGCAGCTTCAGCTATGAAGATGCTTTTGATCAGTTTGAGATACTAGGCTTTCCGCTCTGTATGCCTTTTGATCTTTTACCTCAAAACTATACAGGAGATATTTCCGCAGATGAAATGCTGCAGTATGCCGGCAAACAAGTGACTATGATTGGTTATTTCATTGCCACCAAAGACTTGTATACTGTCAGAAATGAGCTGATGTCTTTTATGCATTTTATAGACAAAAAAGGCAAAAGCCTTGACACCATACATTTCCCTCCTTCCCTGCAAAAATATCCGCTTAAAGGGCAAGGCTTTTATATGCTGAAAGGCAAGGTAACCGTAGAATTCGGCTATCCGAGTCTTGAAGTAAACTATATGCAAAAACTACCCATGGTAAAAAAGGAGGTTATACGTGAACATCAATGATCCAAACAGAACCATCGTACACATGGACCTTGATTCTTTCTTTGTCTCTGTGGAGTGCAGAGATAACGAAGAGCTAAAAGGGAAACCAATCATCATAGGCGGAGCAAGCGACCGGGGTGTGGTAGCTTCATGTTCCTATGAGGCAAGAAAATTCGGTGTACACTCTGCCATGAGCAGCAAAATGGCCAGAAGGCTTTGTCCTCAGGCTATCTGGATACGAGGAGACATGGAAAAATACAGTAAGTGCTCTAATGAAATTACAGAAATCATTGCGGAAAGTGCTCCAGTTTTTGAAAAATCTTCTATAGATGAATTTTATCTTGATGTATCCGGCATGGACCGCTTCTTTGGCTGTTACAAGTGGACAAAAGAACTGAAGCAACGTATCATGAATCAGTCCGGGTTGCCCATTTCTTTTGGTTTGTCTGTTAATAAAACTATTTCAAAGATAGCTACCGGAGAAGGCAAGCCTAACGGAGCTAAAGAAGTACCTTCCGGTACGGAAAAGGGCTTCATCGCTCCTATGCCTGTTTCCAAGATCCCCATGGTAGGTGAAAAAACAACACAGTACCTCAACAGCCTTGGCATCGTAGATGTGAAAACATTAAGCAACATGCCTGTGGAGGTAATGCAGTCTCTTCTGGGGAAAAACGGAATCTTGCTATGGCAAAGGGCTAATGCTATAGACCATACACCTGTTGAGCCTTACTCAGAACGTAAATCTGTTTCTACTGAAACAACCTTTGAAGCTGATACGATTGATGTAAAGATGATCCGTTCGGTTATTCTTAAAATGGTGGAAGAGCTCTGCTTTAGCCTTAGAAAGGAAGGCTGGCTTACTGGCTGCATCACCTTAAAGCTTCGTTACTCCAATTTCGACACCTGTACCAAACAGAAAAGCATTCCCTACACTGCTTCCGACGAGGTACTGATGCAGCATATAAAAGAATTGTTTGACAGCCTTTACAACCGCAGAATGCTGATCAGGTTGGTGGGAGTACGCTTGAGCCATCTGGTACACGGGAATTATCAGATCAGTCTTTTTGAAGATTCCGCAAAGAAAATCAACCTGTATCAGGCAATGGATAAGATCAGGTATAAGTTTGGTGAGGATAAGGTGGGACGGGCTGTGTGATTCATCGTAGAGACGCCATGCTGGCGTCTCAAAACTGTGATAACGAACAATAATAAATATTGACCAGCAGCCTTGAATAAAACATCAGAACCGTATACAGAAAAATTATGAAAAATTATTAATCGCATTCGTAGAGACGCCATGCTGGCGTCTCAAAAACTGTGATAATGAATAATGATAAATAATTACCATCAGCCTTGAATAAAACATCAGAACCGTATACGGAATAATTATGAAAAATTATTAATCGCATTCGTAGAGACGCCATGCTGGCGTCTCAAAACTGTGATAACGAACAATAATAAATATTGACCATCAGCCTTGAATAAAACATCAGAACCGTATACAGAAAAATTATGAAAAATTATTAATCGCATTCGTAGAGACACCATGCTGGCGTCTCAAAACTGTTATAATGAACGGTGATAAAATAATTTTCACCAGCTATAATTATTAAAATAATGATATAAATATTCATTTTTTTTTTGCAGAGATTTGTTGTGAGAAATCAAATGCTGTACATGGTGGAAAGGGAGACGCCAGCATGGCGTCTCTACGGGGACACATAAAGTATCTATTTTTTTAATCAAATAAACCAGCTATAATATGACAGAATTATTTGCGAATAAATACAGAATCCCCTCTGCTCGTCTGCAATCCTGGGATTATGGTAATGAAGCAATGTATTTTGTAACTATCTGTACCAAATATAAAGAATGTTATTTTGGTGAAATCGTATGTAAAGACGACAGAGATTGCACCTCTATGCCTAAATGTAAATTAACTCCAACAATAATTGGTAAAGTCGCTTATGATGAATGGTACAAAACAATTGAATTACGACCTGATATGAATCTGGAATTGGCCGAATTTGTAGTAATGCCGAATCATATTCATGGTATTATTATGATTGGGCAGAACAAATACAATTTGCAACGTCTTACCATAAATCAAAACAATTACAACACCTCATCAGATGACCTGCGTTATGGAAAGAGAGACGCCATGCATCGTACAACATCACAAAACCAATTTGCACCACAATCAAAAAATCTGGCTTCAATTGTACGTGGATACAAATCTGCTGTAACCTCCTTCGCTCATAATAACAATATTCCTTTTGACTGGCAACCTCGTTTTTATGACCGCATTATCCGTACTCAAGATGAATACATAAAAATTGCCAATTACATTATCAATAATCCGGCAAATTGGCAAAAAGATAAATTATACAAATGATCCCCGTAGAGACGCCATGCTGGCGTCTCAAAACTGTGACAACGAACAATAATAAATACTAACCGCCAACCTTGATTGAATATAAGGTTTGTTTTCCAGAAATATTTGTTGTAGAAAATCAAATACTGTTCATGGTGGAAAGGGAGACGCCAGCATGGCGTCTCTACGACATCACAAAATAAATTTGAACCACAATCAAAAATCTGGCTTCAATTATACGAGGATATAAATCTGCTGTAACCACCTTCGCCCATAATAACAATATTCTTTTTGACTGGCAGCCTCGTTTTTATGACCGTATTATTCGTTCTCAAGAGGAATACATAAAAATTGCCAATTACATTATCAATAATCCTGCAAACTGTAAAAAAGATAAATTATACAAATGATCCCCGTAGAGACGCCATGCTGGCGTCTCAAAACTGTGATAACGAACAATAATAAATACTAACCGTCAACCTTGATTGAAAAAAGGCTTCTTATTTTTAAGATTTGTTGTATAAAATCAAATGCTGCACATGGTGGAAAGAGAGACGCCAGCATGGCGTCTCTACGAATTTGAACATTGTATAAAATTGAATTAATTTCGTCTTTGTATTAAATTTTATATGACAATCCTACTTGATATCGATGGAGTCCTCGTAACAACACCGCCTTGGCGTATCACAGAACTACATCCTGACGGCTTTTTGAAATTTAACAGTAAAGCAGAAAAGAATTTAATAAGACTGCTCTCTGAAACAAATGCATCAATAGTGTTGACTACAACTCATAGAATTACCTATTCAGTCGAAAAATGGAAAGAGATTTTTAATAATAGAGACATTCCGGTACTGTCAATTGAAAAAGTAAATACCAGACAGGCTATTGATGAAATGCCTGACAGATGCATTGAAATCAAGGAATGGGTTGATAATTTCGGAACAGGCAGACAATTTGTAATCATAGATGATGATTTATCCATTAATTCATTGTTGTCGGATATTAAAGACAAACGGGTGACGACAAAATCAATGATTGGTCTTGATGATGAATGCACAGAAAGAGCAATAAGAATATTAAAAGGTTATTAAAATAAAAATGACATTTTAGTTGATCCCGTAGAGACGCCATGCTGGCGTCTCAAAACTGTGATAACCAACAATAATTAAATACTAACCACCAACCTTGATTGAAAATAAGGCTTCTTATTCTTCATAAAAGATTTGTTGTGAAAATCAAATGCTGCATATGGTGGAAAGGGAGACGCCAGCATGGCGTCTCTACAACAGAACAACAAGATAGCAAACTACAGATCTAGCTAAAACTCTTTAAATTTATTAATGATATCACTGCAAAAAATAAATAAACAATTATAAATGAATAGTATTCTCGACACGAAGCGAAGCATGATTTAATTTGATCTATCCAACCAATTTCAACAACTTGTACTTCTTCAATATCTACAGTTCCACATATAAAATAAAACGCTTCTGTTGAATCCTCAACTTCAGGATAGCGAAAGATCCAGATATTATCTTTATCTACAAACCATTTGTATTTCCCACGGAGAATAACATTTAACGACTTTATAAAACTTTCATACTTTGCAGTTTCAGCAAAATGAATTTGTATTCCGTTTATAGTATCATTCAATTTACATATTTGATCTATTTTTTTATTTATAGTTTCCAATTCCTTATCTACCTCAGACCTATTGTCTATTATAATTTTTTCATAGATCCTCTCTGGAAATTTTAAAAAAGGATCTTTGGCTGAATGATATGTAAGGGGAATTGTTCGGTATTCAATAAATACCCCTTTAAAATACGCATAGCCAATACAGATTATGGGAAGAAGTATCAAACTAATTATTCCAGGTTTATATAAAATTATTTTTCTTGGCTTCATATAATATAATTTTGCTCATTAATTATTATACTCTCCCCCTCTCCTCACATACCTCCTTCACCAAATCTCTCAATACCTCCACGCGTTTAGCAAGATATTCCAGATCTTCTTTGCTGATTGCGTAAGTCTTTTGATAGCGCGCATCTATGTAGGCTTTTTTGAGAAGTTCAAAGCGAGCTTTGTTTTCCGGGTCTGCGAAAGGAAAAACAGTTTTAAATCTTTCGTTGATCTGAGCAGCCATCTCTCCCAGCTTTTGTATATCGTGGGTTTTCGGTCTATAGCCTGTATATACTAAAAGTAAAGCTGTATAAAGTCTTTCTGTAGCTTGATGAAGCAGGAATGCAGCTTCTTTATAATATTGCTTTTCGAAATTAAATTGAAAGGATTCAAAAAATCTACACGCACTTCCAAACCACTGCTCAAAATCCTCTTTAGCCTGCTTCTTCAGTTGCTGTTCATTTAAGATACCCGGCTCTGCTAACTGGAAGTTCAGAGTATCATACAGCAAAATGCCTTCTTTAAGAATGTCTGTAAAGAAATAACTGTTTTTGCGGATCTCTTTGTTGACGAACTTTATTCCATGATGGATAAGGCTTACAGGTGTTTGTAAGGGGAGCTTCTTTACGGCTTCTTCCGTTTTATACCAGCGGTTGCTGCGTCTTGGGCCCAGCTCTACACGAGAGATAACAAGTATATCAAAATCACTTTTGTATTCATAAGTAATACCGCCTTCCACATAGCGGTCCTCTACCCACTCATTGCGCGCATAAGATCCGAAAAGGATAATCATTTCCGGTTCAAACGCGTCTACAATAAGATCTCTTACTGCAATAAGCTCTTCCTGTTTATGTGCGGGAAGAAAGTCTATACTAATCTTCAATGATTGATAATAATTGTTACAAAAATCTAATATATCAAAAAAACATGTACAAAGTTTAACAAAAAGATAAAGATCTATGTATGACACAATTGCAAGTATTTTTCTTATCTTTATTCCGCCAACAGAACGTGGTAGCAATACCACCCTATTTTATTTTTATTAAAGACTCATGTGGTATTGAGATAGTACTACAGCATTAACTTATTGCCTGAGGATCCTGGTATCAGTAATGGCCAGGGGCACGAACTGCGTTCTGTTGGCAATCCTCGGGCAAACCATTTTTATACAAATGCCAGCAGAACCAATCAACCAGGCTATCCCGCAAGGCGGAGATACGCCCAAGCGCCGGAAGATCAAACTTCCGGAGCATTCAAAACTCAACAAAAATATCATTGATGAACTCGACGTCTTTTTAAAGGTCGTGCCGACAAAGAGACTCAGCCAAAGTCTGAGAGACATGTTTCTTTTATGTCTCAGTATGGAACCTGATGTCCTGCTCGGATGGCCGTTTGAGAAAATGCCTGAAGATCTTTTCTTTTTGCTGCAATTCTTAGATGCCGCATCAGAAGAACTGTCGGAAGCTAAAGCCGCATAGTGAATAAGAATAGCCGGATGAGAGATTGTCCGGCTATTGTTTTTGATATGGCCAAAATAAATAATTGCCGGAATCACATGTATCAAGCGTACGCTTGATAATTTTGGGTCCAGGCGGGGACGTTTGAATCAGCTGCGCAAAAAACAATCTATCAGGCGATGATAAGATCAGTTATTTGTTGGGTAAGAATAAGGTAAGACAGACAGTATATGCTGAAAAACCGTCCTTTTTAATCATTAATTTGTAAAATTGCCCCTTTCACAAATAACAGCTAAAAGACTTATCATCAACGACATAACAATCCACCATTTACCTTTTATATTTTTTCAGAATAAACAGTCTATAATCACTTTTATGAAGAAATTTTTACTGTCATTTTTATTGTATTTTACTTTTCACCTTGCATTTTGCCAGGGAGAGATCATTGTGGTTAACAGTTTTGCTGCTGATGGCCCGGGAACCCTGTACGAAGCAATTAATAAGGCAAATGCCTCGACTTCATCAAGTGGTCGAATTGACTTTATAAAACATCTCCGTGTTGGAGATTATATACCAAGCTCACTTACTATTTACCTTGATAGTCCATTACCCATTTTAACCAAAGAAAACTGGAAAATCAGTAATTATTTTTATGTAATGTATCCAGATGGTACTTTCGGAGAGAGGAATTCTAATATTACAATCAATGGTAATAATTTACCAGGGCCGGCTTTGGTTATTAAAGGCAAAAACAGTACCTGCGATATTCCTTTGGATAATTTTGAAAACTTTAAAGCTACTCGTTATACTGTTACCAATACCAATGACTCAGGGCCAGGAAGCCTTAGAGAAGCTTTGGAATTTTCTTATACAACCAAGGCTAAAGACTCCATCTTTTTTAACATTCCCGGTCAGGGCCCTCATGTCATTAATATTCTAACTCCTCTACAAGATATATCTAAAAACATTCTTATAGACGGCTCAACTCAACCTGGATTTATAGATGGAAAAGAAACAATAGTATTACAAGGTAACAGACAGTTTATAGGCTTATCCTTATATCACTGCTCTAATGTGGAAATTTATGGCCTTACATTAAGAAACTTCTCTAATGGAATTGGTTCCAGCCCTAAAGCATATTACGACTCAAATGGATTAGCATATATATACATTGGAAAAGAAGGAAAAGGTAATTTGCTTATTTCAAATACCGGTGAAACCAACGCATCGGGAAACGGAATATTAATAAATGTTCCCACATCTTCAAATATTTATATTTGTAACAATTTCATTGGAACCAATGCGAATGGAGATCCTGGACTTGGAAATTCCAGAAGTGGAATAAAAATTAAAGCTGACCAATCTGTTATCTCCGATAATGTAATTTCCGGCAATGGGAACCATGGTATAAGCAGTGCAGATGTATACTCAGTTGATGCTGGCAAGGGTTATCGTTTTAGTGGAAAAATAACAGGTAACAAAATAGGGACAGATCCTTCAGGAAGTATTGCGCTTCCAAACACAGGACATGGCATACAACTATTCACCGCACTCGGCCTTTTCATCGGAGGTGAACTTGAATCGGATAGAAATATTATATCAGGAAATTCCGAAAATGGTATTAATGTCGGTGTGCAATATTGGTACACAGCGAACTTTAAAGATGATATTTTACAGACATATATTTATAACAACTTCATTGGAACTGATATATCTGGAAAAAATCCGATCCCTAATGGAGGCAATGGAATAACTACAAATATTTATGGCATTTACCATATAGGAAAAAAAGGAGCCGAAAATATTATAGCTTTTAATAAATCAGAAGCTATTTCGAATGGGAATTCTGCAGTAGTCAGGAACAACATAATTTTCAATAATGAAGGCAGCATCTCATCTACTGCCTTAGCTCCTCCTGTTATCAACTACCGATCTCCGGATAAAATTTCCGGTACTTCAACGGAAGGAACAGTTGTACAGTTGTTTTATGACAATGGTTTTAACAATAATGCTCAGGGAAAAGACTTTATTGCAGAGGTATCCACCAATTCAGGCAACTGGACCTATTCTGGTCAGCTGACCAACCCCTGCGCTGTCACAGCTATTGCTATCGATACAACCAAGAAAAACTCATCCCCATTTTCACATGGTTCCAAATACCCTATAGGCCCTGATATTACTTTCTGCGAAGGAGACTCTACTATATTGGATGCCCTGGACGGTTTCAGCAATTACACATGGTCTACAGGACAGACAACTAAAACGATAAGTATAAAGCAGGCTGGTGTATATATAGTAAAAGTGGATAATGGTTGCATTTATACGGATACCATTGAAGCCTTTCAACGAAGCAGACCTGTTGTAAATCTGGGAAGAGACACAACCATCATTTCCCCGGCTCAGATTACTTTAGACGCAGGCAACCCGGGCGCAACATATTTATGGAAGCCGGCATCTTTTTTATCAGGACCTCAAAAAACTATAAACCAGACAGGTGAATACAGTGTTACTGTTTCTTATGACAGATGCAGCAATTCCGATACGATAAATATTATATCGTTATACCAACCCTATGTTAACCTTGGTGCTGATCAATTTCTATGTGATAAGGATAGTATTGTTCTTGATGCTAAGAATCCTTTTAACCAATATATTTGGTCAACCGGAGATACTACCCAAACAATAAAAGTAAATAAATCGGGTACATACTGGGTTAAGGTGATAAGCAAATACTTCCGATCTGCAACCGATACGATAAATATTTCCTTTAGTACCCCGCAAATTAATCTGGGCAATGACACCATTCTATGCCCCGGGCAATCCTTGACTTTAAAGAATTCAATTCCTGGATCCTCCGCAAAATGGCATAATAGCTCTACCAAAAATGAAATAAATATCTCGCTTACAGGAAAATATTATGTTACCGTTCAATTAGGCTCGTGCTTAACAAGCGACACGATTATGGTGACAAGAAAAGACCGACCTTCTGTAAATATAGGAGCTGATAACTATTTATGTGAAGGTGACACTATAGGTCTTGATGCCGGAGCAAATGCAACGTATTACCAATGGTCAACCGGAGATACCGGCAGATATTTAAATGTAAAGAAAGGTGGTACTTATACTGTAAGAGTTTCTCACAATGCCAAATGTTTCGCAAGCGATACCATTGTTCTTAGAGATGCTCAATGCAATACCGTAAGTGGTACTTTATATCAGAATTGTACCTGGAATGCAGAAGATCAGGGAATGCCCGGCAAACTTATTGAGTTTAAAGAATCTTCCTTGTATTATACCTATTATGCCTATACAGATGCCAATGGTTTTTATAGCACCAAACTTCCATTGGGAGACTATCAGGTTTACCCTGCACCCAACAGGAACATAGCCGTTTTTTGCCCAGAGACACCATACCATGTGAATCTTAACAATTCACCTTTAATAGATAAAATTGATTTTGGAATTGTCCCCAATGCTATAATTGACCTGAGTGTCAGTCTTGGCGTACCTTCCACTATAGGGCTTGCTACAGATGTGCAGTTAAGTCTTCAGTACGAAAACAAAGGAACAACTACGTCTTCCGGACAGGTCTTTTTTATAAAAGATGCCTTTATGGATCTTACTTCCACCTCCCCAGGTTATGATGAATTAGCCGGAGATACTCTTATCTGGAACTTTACCTCTATGGCTCCTGGAGCGGTTAATACCATTAAATTGAATGTAAACCTTCCTGTTAATAACAGTCTGATTGGAAAATATATTCTGAATAAAGCGGGAATCAGACCAACGACAGGCGACATCAATCCTGAAAACAATTATTCAGAAGGAAAAAGCCTGGCCACTTATGCTTTCGATCCTAATGATAAAATATCCAACAAAGGCGTTGAACGTAATATCACTGTCAACGACAGTATACTGTCTTATACAATCAACTTTCAAAATGTAGGCAATGACACTGCTTATACAATAGTAATAAAAGATACGATATCAGAATATCTGAATCTTCTTTCTTTTGAATCAGGTGCTTCCAGCCATCCCTACAAACTAGATATAACGGGAAAAGGCATTATAACCTGGACCTTTCCTGATATTATGTTACCCGACAGTACCAGAAACCTGGAAGGAAGTTCAGGCTTTATTACCTATACAATAAGGCTTAAAAAAGATCTTCCTTTAGGAACCGTCATATCAAACACTGCTGCAATTTATTTTGATCTTGCACCACCGGTGATAACCAATACCACTAAACATACAATCGTTAATGATTTATTCAATCAAAATATCAGCTTTCCGGAAATATCAGATAAAGAATTCCTAGATCATCGTGTAAACCTTAATACAAACATATCATCTGACTTACCTATTCAATACGCATGGTCAGGTCCTGTTTCCGTTATTGACGGGGTTGCCTATATAGAAGGTACAGGTGAAGCAAGGATCAGGGCATATCAAAATGGAAATAACGCATATCTTCCTGCCGAATACATTGAAAGAACCTTTACCATCCGTAAGTCTGACCAGATAATCATTTTTGATTCAATCCCTGATAAATCACTGGATGAACAAGCTTTTTACCTTTCAGCAAAGGGAGGTGCATCTGGAAATCCTGTTGTATTCATAATTGTTTCAGGGCCTGCACAGTTAGACGATGGCAGAGTGATACTCTCTGGTGCAGGAACTGTTATCGTTAAAGCAATACAGTCCGGCGATTCCAACTTTAATGATGCCACTGAATCTTACAGAAGCTTTAATATCAATTCTATTATAACTGGAACTGACGATGTATTTCCTAAACATAACTTAAACATTTTCCCTAATCCCTCATCAGATTATATCCAGATTCTATTGAATAATAATGAGAATGGTGAAATAAAATTGATATCTCTTACAGGCTCTGTCATATTAACAGATCAGATCATTTCCGGAAAAGCCGTTCTGGACATTGGAGAAGTGGTACCTGGTAGTTATGTTATGCTGATTGATACCGGCGCAGGTAAAATGATGCAGAAGGTAATAATAACCCGATAAGGCATTATCTGATTCAGCAAAAAAGATTAGTATCAGGTGATGGACAAGATCAGGTATAAGTTTGATGCGGATAAGGTAGGACGGTTGTATGATCCATCATAGAGTCATCATGCTGGCTTCTCAAAACTTTCATAACGAATAGCTACAAAATAATTACCACGAGTCATTATTAAAACATAATTGATAAGGTAGGTGAATTTACATTGAAAAAATATTCATTTATTGACTGATAAAATTCATTGAATTGTCTTTCTGTATAGGAAGTAATAAGCCAAACATTACTTTCGCTATCCCAGATAAATCTTTGGAGATACAGAGTCTACATCTATTTCACTTTTTATTGTGAATTCAAATTCATTTCGTGAAGTATTCCATATACTATTAATCTGAATTTGTTTGCCGGGATTTGAATTGTCGAATTCCAATTTTGAGGTTTCCTTCCATTTTCCATTCACTCTTTTATAAGCAATATAACCCAAACCTTGGCCTGTATTGTTCCAGGATATAAATACTTTCTTAGTAGAATCCATAACTCCAGAGTCATTTCTGGAATAGGTCTCTGTTGAATCCATGTATATAACTTTACTGCTAACAGTGTCCTTGTTTATTGCAACTGAAATGTTAAAGGCTTTGACTGGAACTGTAAACAAGATAATGACGCAAATTCCAAAATATAATTTTAGATTCATGTTATAAAAAATAATTAATGTTCTTATAGTTAAAAATTAAGGTATTAGAATAAAATATAGCGATAAAAATAGTAAAAATTCTTTTAATCTTAGGCTTTGTTTTTTTTCTCTAATGGTTCCTAATTCCTGGCTATCGCAATTTTCTCTAATCTCGAAAAAATCTCAAAAAACATTGACTAAATCTCTATATTTAGGCAATTATGAATAAGATCTTACTGATAACCATTTCTTTTCTGTTATTATTAAATAATAATGCCCTACCACAGATTGCAAGAGGTGCTGATGTCGGCTGGCTTTCCCAAATGGAAAACGCTGGACGAATCTGGCGTGATAGCAACGGAGTTCAAAGAGACCTTTTTGATATCCTTGACGACTATTGCATCAACTCGATAAGGTTGAGAGTATGGGTAAATCCGGCCAATGGTTGGAATGGAAAACAGGACGTGGTGAATGTTGCTAAAAGAGCCGCAGCAAAAGGCTACAGACTGATGATTGATTTCCATTACAGTGATTCCTGGGCTGATCCCGGTAAGCAGACAAAACCTGCAGCATGGGCCAATTATAACGTTACCCAGTTGGGACAAGCTGTATACAATCATACAATTGATGTACTCAATGCTTTGAAAGCTCAAAACATCACACCGGAATGGGTTCAGGTAGGAAATGAAACCAATAATGGCATGCTCTGGCCGGAAGGACAAGCTTCTACTAATATGGCCAATTATGCTTCTTTCGTAAATAAAGGATATGAAGCGGTAAAAGCAATATTTCCCAACACAAAAGTCATCGTACATGTTTCTAATGGATATGACAACTCTCTTTTCCGCTGGAACATCGGAGGCTTAATAAATAACGGAGCAAAGTTTGACATTATAGCTATGTCCATGTACCCAAATACGCCTCAGGAGTGGCAGACCTATGCACAGCAAACCCTAACCAATATGAATGATATGATTTCTAGATACAATAAAGAAATCATGGTTTCAGAGATAGGTGTTCCTGTAACGGCTCCTCAGGAAGCCAGGCAATTTGTAGAACAGGTAATAAAAAATTTACAGTCTCTGTCAAATAAAAAGGGGCTTGGTGTTTTCTGGTGGGAACCTCAGGCCTATAACTGGGAAGGATATGATAAAGTAGCATGGACCGGCAATTGGGGAAATACTCCGTATCAGGCAACAAATGCTATGTCGGGATTTAAGTATAACTGCGAGAACAAACCTCCTGTCATAACCCTCATCTCCCCTGCTAATAATTTAAGTCTTTGCCAGGGAACTCCAGTAGAGCTTATAGTAAACGCTACTGATAGTGATGGATTAATTTCAAGAGTTAACTTTTATGATGGTACGACATTGCTCTATACTGATTATGACTCCCCATATAGTTATATCTGGGAAAACCCATCCATTGGCACACACGAAATTTCAGCTCAGGCTATTGACAATGCAAATGCAGCAACAACATCGGGAACATCTAACTTTACCATTAATGCTGCTCCTCAAATAACAATTACCAGTCCTGCAAACAATTCAAGTATTCAATCTTCAGGAGGATTTGCATCGGTAACACTGAATACCCAGACAGATAGTCCTGATATATCCTTAACAGAGTTTTATAACGGGAACAAACTCATTGGTAATACGCAGACAAACTCTTATGTATGGAATCAGGTTCCCAATGGTTCTTATCAGAACATTACCGCTGTAGTCACCACTTCGAGTGGATGCAAAGGAACATCGTCTCCCATTTCATTTGAGATTAATACCATTACCGGAATAAAAGATAATTTTACTCATACTTCTGACATTTCTATTTATCCAAATCCATCTAACATCAGCTTTAATATACCTAATCTGAACAATTCTAGTATTGAAATTTATAATTCCCAAGGACTGCAAATTGAACAGATTCGGGCAGAAGGTCAAATTAGTTTTGGAGATCATTACCTCCCTGGTATATACCTGGTTCGATTTGAAGATGGAAGAATGATAAAAGCAATTAAATATTAACCTGGAGATATTAGAATTTAAGCTAAAAAATTGGATTTCGGGAAACAAAAAAACTTGCTGCCTGAAAAGAGTTTTACGAAGATCACTTATCAATGAGAATTTTCCAACAGTGAAAATTACAAAAGATTAAGAGGTAAAAGAAGCAGCTCATTTCAATGCTTAGTGAGCTGCTTCTGCTTCATTACTATAATTCTACTTACTTTCCTTAACGGGTTCTGCCTTTTTCAGGATAAGAGAATTAGGCTTTCCGAAATTCAGAATTAATTTATTCTGGCTAACATCAACAATTGTCATTTCATTGACAGGTCCTTTACTGGAAGTGAAGGTAATTTTAGATTCATCTTTGTTAAGTTTCCATACTCCCTCCTCTGCTTTACCCATAAATTGAGCCTTATAATGACCGTTTTCTTCGATATTAAAAGTTATTTCACTGAATAACATTTCCAACATTTTTATACTGGCAGAATCTAGTTTTTCCTTTTCGGTTACATCGTGATACCTCCAGTTTCCTTTTATAAGAGTAGCTCTCTGAGCATTTACACTTAGGACTGATAAAAATAATAAGGCTGTAAAAAATGCTTTTAATTTCATTTGAGTCTTTGTTTAAGTGAAAGTTGTAAATGATTTATAAAGATTAAAATTTTAATTTTCAAGGTATTAAGAATTTTATCATCTACAAAAAATTTCATTTAAAACATCATAAAGAAACAATTACTACGGGATGGTATAAGAAAAATCGCAATTTTTACTTAAGTCTTATCATGCATTTAACGTCTTTCCCCTGATCGTACCACTCAACGCAATATCCTTGCGGATCAAGATCAGGAAGTGCAAGAAGCTCTTTAAATGCCCTGTCAATACTCATGATATCTTTTGCATAATCTTTTATAGTTATGCTCATATAATCGCCTTTTTTTAAAACAAGAGTTTCCAGCCTGAACCTTTCTGCTTCTCCCTGCTCCAGTTCTTCTGCAGCAGCGCGGTAAATTATTCCACTTCCCTGTTCCGGTCTTGAAATGCCAAAATACTTTCGGTCATTAGAAAAAGGGATTAAAGAATGAAGCTTTTGATGCGCTTCCTGAATCCCTTCCGGAAAGGATTTTGCAGTAACATAAAACACTTTAATTTCTTTTTCCATTCTGATCTTTTCCATTGATTTTTTCTTTAAGTACCTAACTACAAAACTAATTTATAGAATTATGTACCAGGGAGGTAAATTCCGTCAAACTTCAGGGGATAATAAGCTTATATCACCTTATTATTTTCCTTCAAACACATAATGTAACTGAGCTAAACCTGTGTCAAATTGTTTTGATGAAATAAGCTTTAATTTCTGCTCAGGAGCTCCTTCTTTAAAAAGTCTGGTTCCACTTCCTAGCAGTATTGGGATAATGGAAACGGTCATTTCATCAATGAGCTTTTCCTTAAGTAATTCGTGAATGATTTCAGAACCTCCGTCACAGAAGATATTCTTACCTTTTTTTGATTTTAATTCTACAATTAGATCTTTAAGATTTCCATTGTAAAATGTGACATTGCCATTAGAAGGTCTTGGAGATCTTGTAATAACGTAAGTATCTTTATCAGCGTGAGAAAATTCAGGTACATGTGCCATGACCCAGTCATACGTTTTCCTGCCCACAATAGCGGTATCAACAGTTTGGATAAAAGATGAGTAACCATAATCTTCACCTTCCTTATTTACTAATGAAAGAAAACTCAAATCATCATTAGGTGCTGCAATATAACCGTCCATACTAGCGGCAATGAATAAAACTAATTTACGTTCGTTAGACATATTTACTTGTAATTGATTAATTAATTCTACTTCTTAAAATTGGGATTTATGAGATTGTTATAGGCAGTTTAACTCTCCCACCTCTTGATCGGTATCCATATTTCTTCTTCCGATTCCGGTTCATTATTTTTATACTTTTCGCCCAGCAGTTCAAAATGTTCTCTGTGATCCACAATATAGCCGGAAACTGGCATCCATTCATTAAATATGAAATGGAAAGTTTCACGAAAGTTTTGTGGACCGCCTTTATGCAAAAACACTGCGTAAAGGCCACCTGATAAGTAATATGAGTCCATCCCTTGTGGTATTTCCATATTATCTGATACTTCCATAGCAGCCCACTTCACAAACTCAGACTCCGGATTCATATAATCATTGATATGCTGATATATCTGCAAGCTAAACAAATCAGATGATACAGGATTGATTATCCTATTTCTCAATGGCATAAAACTTCGCCAAAGTTCTACTGTCTTATTTTCCTTTAAAGACATTTTAAGATGTTTCCCTAGTAATATTTTACCGGATATTGTTTCTATTCGTGGATACAATTGAGTAATAAGTATTAAGAAAAGTATATGTAAATTAAAAAATTCAAAATAATTTTAACCCATTTTAAAATACTTCATTATATAAATAATGATGAAGAAAAAGCTTAATTAAATCTCTGACGGCTACTATATTTTTATTCTTAGAAGTGCATATTTAAAGCGGCTCTATAACATTAGCGCATGATCATTTTATAGTAAAACACATAAAAGAATAAATTAAAATTTCATTGGTCTTATCAATTTACATATCCATGTATCCAGATTTCTGTTCTTTCCCCATCCCGCATAAAATAAAAGCCTTCATAAATTTCATTCTCCTGAATAGACTTATCTGTCTGAATAGAATAACTTTTCATCAACGGCCTGCCATTATCTTCTTGATAATATTTTTTGTCGGTTATAAACCTTACATAATTTTTATCAAAACCATTATCAAAGAAATTCTCAGCTATCCATTTTGCTTTATTCAAAAGATAAATACTGTCATTAAATTTGGAATAATCTGTTCTGTATTTTGCCCAATAAGAAAAATGATTGCATCCTCCAATATGCAATATCAGACTGTCTCCATCCTCCAAAGGAAGAATCGCATGTTTTTCATTTTCATTCCAATGAAATTTAATCTTCGGATTGAACTTATGAATAGCTTCAGATGTAAACTTAAATGTACTTGTATCAAAAATACAATCATTTGATACTTCTATATGCTTATTAATGGTAGATTTTTTAGCAGTTATTGTTTGTTCCTGTTGCTCTTTACTTACTTTTTCAGAAGAACAGGATACCAGAAGCAGGATAAGTATTAACGATAATATATGTCTCATATGAATTTGTTTATATCATAATGAATACTCTTAACAAATAGAACTTATACCTTCCCCTTTTCATTAAGGGAGGTCCTCAATTAGGGATAAATTCAATCATGCATAGGGCTATACCCTATGCTGACAGAATACCACCCCCTCCGGGGGCTTGAGGAAAACTTTACTATACTGAGAGAACCAATGTTAGAGCCCAGAGAAATATAATTAGAAAATGTATCTTACTTAAAACTTAATACTTTTAACTTTAAACTTTTAGCTTTAAACTTATTTAAGCATTCCCGTTCTTCTAAGCAAGGCTTCCGGAGAAGGTTCTTTACCCCTGAATCTTTTGTATAACTCCATTGGATGCTCGCTGCCACCGGCGCTAAGCACGTGGGTCTTAAAGAGGGTTGCAGTATCTTTATTAAAGATACCTTTCTCCTGAAAGAATTCAAATGCATCCGCGTCCAACACCTCAGCCCATTTGTAGCTATAATAACCGGAAGAGTATCCTCCCTGGAATATATGAGAAAAGGAACAACTTGTGTTCGCGCCTGTCGCCGGTGGTAAAAGATCAGTTGCCTTTTGAAGTTCTTTTTCATAAGCACCTACATCTTTAACATCATTCGCTTGACCTGAATGCCAACCCATATCCAACTGAGCAAGGCCAATCTGTCTCACTGTCTGGTATGCTTCCATGAAGTTTGCACTCTCTTTGATTTTTTTAACAAGATCAAGTGGGATAGCAGCACCTGTTTCATAATGCTTTGCAAATAAATCCAGGCTGTCTTTTTCATATACCCAGTTTTCAAACACCTGAGATGGCAATTCTACAAAATCCCAGTAAACACTGGTTCCGGAAAGACTTTCATAGGTTCCATCCGCAAGCATGCCATGCAATGCATGACCAAATTCATGAAATAAAGTAGTAACCTCATTGAATGTAAGCAACGAAGGTTGAGTACCTGTTGGCTTCGTAAAGTTACAAACTATAGAGACATGTGGCCTGATATCAACTCCATTCACTTTCTTCTGACCTCTGAATGAGGTCATCCATGCACCGTTTCTCTTTCCTGCTCTTGGAAAGAAGTCAGCATAGAATACAGCAACATGTTTATCCTGCTCATCCAACACTTCGTATACCTTTACATCCGGGTGATAAACCTGCACATTATTTATTTCTTTGAATTTCAAACCATATAATTTTCCTGCAATCTGAAATACTCCATCAATTACATTCTCCAGTTTGAAGTAGGGCTTCAGCATTTCATCATCAATAGAATACTTTTCTTTTTTCAGTTTTTCTGAATAATAAGAGATATCCCATCTTTCCAATTTTTCAGGTCCCCCAATAGATCTTGCATATTCTGAAAGTTCTTTTAGCTCTTTCTCTCCAATTGGTTTAGCATACTTAAGAAGGTTATCCAGAAATGCACTAACTTTAGATGGAGATTCGGCCATTCTTTCTTCCAGCACAAAATCTGCATGAGATTTATACCCAAGCAGGTTAGCTCTTTCATGACGAAGCCTTACAATATCCAAAACAATTTTCTGATTATCATTATCATCACCTTTGAAAGCTTTGGATCCGAAAGCATAGAACATTTTTTCCCTCAGAGCCCTGTTATCAGCATAGGTCATGAAAGGGATATAACTTGGGAACTGAAGTGTGAAGATCCAGCTGCCTTCTTTGCCTTTTTCTTTGGCGGCAATGGCTGCTGCCTCCACTACAAATGGTGGTAATCCTGAAAGGTCCTTCTCATCAGTAACTTCCATAAAAAAGTCATTGGTCTCTTTTAAAACATGCTCTCCGAATAAGAGTGACAATTGAGACAACTGTTTATCGATTTCACGAAGTTTCAGCTTTTTATCTTCAGACAGATTGGCTCCATTGCGGACAAAGCTCTTATAAGTCTTTACTAGCAAGGTATTTTGTTCAGGAGAAAGAGTCACCTTATCTATTTGATCATAAACTGTTTTGATCTTCACAAACAGTTCCTGATCCAGCAGGATATCATTTGAATATTCTGAAAGCAGAGGAGAAATCTCTCTTGCAAGTTTTTGAATTTCATCGTTCGTCTCTGCTGAATTCAGATTAAAGAAAACAGAAGAAACCGAACCTACTAATTCACCGCCTCTTTCCAGAGCCACAATAGTGTTTTCAAAATCAGGGACTTCCTTAGAGGATGTAATCTTTTTAATATCCTCTTTACCTAAAGCTATTGCTTCTTTTATGGCAGGCAGGAAGTGTTCATTTTTAATAAGATCAAAAGGTATTGTACCAAAAGGGGTATTATAACGCTGTAAAAGTGGATTCATAAATATTTTTATGTTAATAGAACGCCTAAAATAGTTAATAACTGAATTATTCGGGATAAGTTAACATGGAAAGAAAGATTTATCTCTTTTTCATTTAAATTTTCTGTTGATCTGCCACTTGTGCTTGCTTGAAAAAGCAACCAAAGCAGCGTATTGAATCAATGTTTATCGGTTCCGGCAAATGTAAAAAAAGATGTCTTAATTGAACAATTTAATAAATCAATCAATGGTAGATTTGATATTATCTGACAAGCATCGTTAAGTCTTATGATTTTAAATGATCCGGCAATGGTATATTGACACTTGATTCATCAGGAATTGGCGTCATTCTTTTAGGGGAAATAGGAATAAGGCCCGACCATATCGGAAGATTCACATCTTCTTCATCGTCACTAGGAGGAGCATTTCTTATCTTTGCTGAAGCTTCCTTGATCTCGAAAGCAATAAGCATCGTTTTATTCACCTCACTTGCTTTCATTGGACGCAGGTAATCCCAGCTACCCGGGACCATTTTCTCTGTCAGTTTTTTGAAAAATTCAGCTTTGAGGTTATAGTCATCAATGACCTCACTTTTGGAAAAAATGATCACAGATCTGTAATTCACAGAATGATGAAAAGCAGACTTAGCTACTATCAATGAGTCTGCCAGCATTACCGTTATGCAAACCGGAGTTCCGGGAGTCAGTTGCCTCAAAAAATGGCTTCCTACAGAACCGTGAATGTAAAGCTTTGAGCCTTCTCTCACAAAGGCTGTGGGAATAGAATAAGGTTCATTGTTTAATGAATAGCTGACAATGCAAAACAATGCTTCATCCAGAATCGGGAAGATTACTTCTTCCGAATAATGCATACGTTGATTAGCATATCTGCTTGCGGTTGTTTTTTCTGTCTTTTGCATATTGAAAAATTGATAATTCATTAATAACTGTTTAGATAAAAAAAAACACCTGCCAAAATTCCGGCAGGTGTTTTAAAACTTATAATTCTAATCTTTAAAACGATGCCGTATCTTCTAGTATACTATGTTTAGGTTGTGCGATTCTGTAATCTTTTCTCACCTTTTCAAACAACTCAACAGATGCCTCAATCTCTTCCTTATTAATGGAAACACTTTCAATATTAAAGCCTACAGGAATATTTTTGTCCATTGCAAACTCATGTAGTTCTTTGTATATCTGATAGCTGACATCAAATGATTTCTCAAGAATATATTTAGAATTCAGTAATTCATTTTCAACCCACTTAGGTACAGATACACCAAGCCACTTAAGGAACTCAAGTGTTTTAGGCGAACCGCATAATGTAAGTGTAAAAATGATTGGTCTCATCTTTTCCGATATTGTTTCGAAAAGATAATAATAATCGGATAGAAAGTTTTTTGATGCTTCACTATGATAGACTGCCTGAGAAATAAAGAACTCACATCCATTGTTAATTTTATTCTTCACTCTGAAGTGTTCATCATTTTTCTTCTGATGTCTTTCCGGGATCATAATACCTCCCAGACGAATGTTCCTATTAGCATTTTGGCACAGCTGATAGGCATCATCCAGAGTCAGTTGTACCTTTTGATTTTGTGAAGAAGCCCCTACAAAGACATAATTTTGATTGTTACAAGCTTCTTTAAGTTCAGCCTGCAGCAATTCCGGTGAATAATTCCCAACAGATCTGAAGAGAATTTTAGGAAGTGTTAATTCTTTAAGGTAGACATCCGCATACACTTTAGGATCCAGCGTAGGCAAAAATGGATACGGTCTGTTATCTGAAATCCTGTCAGATTCATCCTGAATATCATAAATGATAAGCGCATCCGCTCCCAGGCCCTTAATTCTGCTTACCTGCTTCTCTGCAATTTCCAGAATGCGTTCTTCAGCATTTTTAGCTTTAGGAGGGGTAATACCGTATGTCAACATTAGTTCTCTGGTTCTTAATCTTCAAAAGCTAAAAATAATAAATAAATTTATTAAATCAGAACACCAATGGTGAGTTCAATAAAATTAACTCATATAGAAGAAATTAAACACCCAGGTAGGTTCTCAGCTCAGGAGCAATATTCTTGCGGATAAGCAGATTCTGAAGCTCCCATTTTTCCATTTTTTCAAACTCTTGTAAAAATCTGACCTCTCCGCCTTCAAGCACTGCTATAGGCACACCATCCTTCAATAATATTCTGTTTCCGAAATATCCAGTAACTCTTTTTCCTGGAAGCAATACACCAGTAAGGTTTAATGGATCTACAGCCGAAATGACAACCATCGAACCTTTCAGTTCTTTTTTACGGATGTCCCGTAGCATTGTAACTGCTTCCGGCAAGGCAAACTGCTCTCCCCAGACACCGTCCACAAACCGTCCTCCTCTGATTTCACCTCTTGCTTCCATTTTCCTGAACGTTCTTACAAGATCCCGCCAGGGTGGCATCACTGATTCTTGTTCCACAAGCTTCCTGAACACAACTCCATAGCGCTTTAGCAATACATTGGCTGTCATTGCCAGAAATCTATCCTTCGAAGGCTCTTCATGGTATTCATTCCTGATAAGGCTCCATCTTCCCGAGTCGCTCATTGTAAATGGTGCAGATCTTCTTGCAGAGGATTCCAGTTTGTATTTTGACGGAACCAATAAAGCCCGAAGTCCTGTAAAGCTGTCTGAACTTACTATTCCTGCAGAAACAAGCTCTGCAATTGCTTCTTCTGTCTGGGAATCGAATAACCTTGTTCCTGTTGCAATATCTTCAAAGAAGGAAGCTCCTCTTTCCTTCAGAAAATTCACAACCTGCAAGGCTTTTGCTGAAAGCTCAGGAGCATTGTTATTACCCGCATCATATTTCCATACTTCAGCATTTTTCCTTGAGACGAGCATGACAGGAGTTGTCTTGATCGGTGAATTTAGTTTTTTAACAGTAGCATCTGTTTTACCTATTCTTCCCCAGACAAATTTTCCACTCATACAGCAATAGTCCAGCCATGTATGATTGTAATTGGCAACTCTTGACGGAAGGATCTCTGATTCCCAGGCAGCAGCTGAAGCTTCAAACCCCTCCAGCTTTGAGAGAACAGCTTCTACTGCAAGTGGGCCCTCTGCCTGTTCCCCTGACAACCCTTGCCATTCGGTAAGGTATCGCATAAAGTCTGCAGGAGAAACAGCTTCAATTTCTTTTCTTAGCTTTTGAAGTGTATACCTGTGAATTCTAGATAATAGTCTCCTTTCGCACCATTCAACAGATTTGGAACCAGGATTAAAGGAACCACGGAATACAAACCCCTCCTGTTCTAATGAGAGCAGTACATAATTTATATCACTTCGTGAAATATCCATTTGACTTGCCAATTCCTCTTCCATAAGAGGTCCAAGACCTTCAAGTCTTCCTCTGACTATTTCCTTTAAGGCATCTTCTTTCCCCCACTTTTTTTCTCTAAGTCTTTCCGGAACAGGTAAAGAAGGAGTTAATCTGAAATCCTTATAAACCGATTCATATTGCGGAACCCGATCAATAGAAATATAGAGTTTATTCCCCTTAGAAGTTTTAAATACAGCTGCACGTTGTTCTTTAGTAAGAACATGAAAATACTCTTCCCATGGAAATCTTCCATCTCCTCTTTTCATTTCTTCTTCAGTAATATATCCAAGCATGCTTAATGCATCTTGTAGTTCATCAGGAGAGGACGCTACTGGCCATGCTTCCGATTTCACAAGTTCAATAGCAGCAGCATCCAATCTGCCAAGATCATCAGCTTCTGAAGCGTCCAACCATCTTCTGCTCAATACTGCTCTGGTTCTTCGTTCCTCAAGCGGAGCATCATCCAGAAATGCATAAGGCCTTGCTGTGAGAATTTCCTGAGCAAGCGGAGACGGTTCCCGGAGGTCTTTGGCAACAAGCTCTATTTCTCTTTTTTCTATTCTCTTCAATACATCTTTCAGCAAGTCAATGTCCATTGCCTCCGTAAGACAATCATGAATAGTCTGATTTACCAAAGGATGATCGGGCACTTCTCTTTCCCCTTGTATATTTTCAAAACAGGCCAACTGATCGGGAAATACCAGCGCCACAAGATCTTCTGATTGCATACGCTGCAGCTGCGGAGGCATCTTCTGACCGCCTCTCCTTCTCAAAACTGCAAGTGCCACACTGGCATTCCACCTCCATCTGATTTCAAAGATCGGTGAATCAAGTAAGGCCTGAATTAATATTTCTTCAACCGATTGTTCTTTCAGATAACTGAAAACCTCCTCAAGAGGAAAACTGTGAGTGGAGCCAAGGGAAAGGATGATGGCATCTTCTGTTGCCGCAGCCTGAAGCTCAAAGTTAAATTTCTTGCAAAATCTTTTTCTCAAAGACAATCCCCAACCTCTGTTTACCCTGTTTCCAAAAGGAGAATGTACGATGAGATGCATATCTCCTGCTTCATCAAAAAAGCGTTCTAATACCAGTCTTTTCTGAGTAGGTACCGTGCCAAGTGCTACTTTGGATAATGCGAGATAAGTCACCAGCTGGTCTGCTCCTGCATCACAAAGCCCCACTTCATTTACTAGCCAATCAACACCTTTGGTTTTCCAGGAATTATTGTCTTCATCCTTTAATGAAAACTCATCTACTTCACCAATAAGGTCTGAAACAGTCTCCCGGATTCTTGATACTGCATCGGATAACTCCGTTGTCCTTCCCGGCCCTTCTCCAAGCCAGAAAGGCAATGAAGGAGGTTGCCCAGCTGCATCTTCTACTTTTACCTTACTGTTTTCTATTCTTGTGATTCTGTAGGAAGCATTACCCAGCTGAAAGATATCTCCAGGTAAACTCTCAATAGCGAAATCTTCATTTAAGGTTCCTACGAAAATATTTTCAGGTTCTTTGATTACATCAAAGTCAAAATTATCAGGAATTGCCCCACCGTTGACGATGGCTGTTAATCTTGCCCCTTTTCTGGCTCTCAGTCTCTTATGAACTACATCATGAAAAATATAAGCCCCTCTTTTTCCTCTTCTGGTTGTAAAACCGTCCGAAAGCATATTGATGATTTCATCAAACGCTTCTCTTGTAAGCTCCCTGAATGGATAGGCATTTCGACACATTTCATAAAGAGCATCTTCATCCTGCTCTTCAGAAGCAACTTCGGCAACAATTTGCTGGGCCAGGATATCAACAGGCTTCTCAGGCATCACGATAGCATCGAGTTCCCCTCTTCTGACCGAATCAAATATAGCAGCACATTCCAGAAGCTCATCTCTTGTAAGAGGAAACAACATACCCTTAGGTCTGCCTTCCACGGAGTGACCTGAACGCCCCACTCTTTGAAGGAATGCAGCAATGGACCTGGGTGAACTTATCTGACAAACCAGATCTACAAATCCAATATCAATCCCTAATTCAAGAGAAGAAGTAGCAACCAGCGCTTTTAAACTTCCTGATTTTAATCTCTGTTCGGCATCAAATCTTTGATCCTTGGACATACTACCATGGTGAGCAGTTACGGCAGAAGGGCCAAGTCGCTCTGTTAAATGCAGCGCCAATCGCTCCGCAAGCCTTCTTGTATTGACAAAAATTAATGTAGTCTTATGTTCAAGAATTAATATCTCTAATCTGTTATAAATTTCTCCCCATACTTCATGAGACATAACAGATGTAAGAGGTGAACCAGGCACCACAATGGTAAGATCCATTGCTCTTTTATGACCTGTATTAATGATCTTGCACGGTCTCTTTTGGGCATTCCCCATAAGAAAGTCAGCTACTTTTTCTATTGGTTTCTGGGTAGCAGAAATACCTATCCTTATCAATTTGTTTCTGGTTAGATGCTGAAGACGTTCCAGCGATAAGGACAAGTGACTTCCTCTTTTGCTGCCTACAATACTGTGTATCTCATCAACGATTACTGATTTTACAGTTGATAGTATTTTCCTTCCGTTTACACTTGTAAGCAATAAATAAAGAGATTCAGGAGTGGTTACAATGATATGAGGAGGCTTCCGGATCATTGAAGAGCGCTCAACAGTGGTTGTATCTCCGGTCCTGACTCCCACTCTGATCTTTACATCAGGACAACCCGTTTTGACAAGTTCTTCTGAAATTCCCTTTAATGGAAGCTGAAGGTTTCGTTCTATATCATTACTAAGGGCCTTGAGAGGAGAAATATAAACGACCTGTGTTGCATCTTCCAGTTCTCCATTGCATCCTTGCTTTACAAGGTCATCAATGGCTGACATGAAAGAAGCCAGCGTTTTACCAGAACCTGTCGGGGCTGCAATTAAAACTGATTTTCCTTTTTTAATCTCATTCCAGGCCTGACTCTGCACACTAGTGGGCCGAGTAAAGGTTTGGGTAAACCAGGAAGCAACAGCAGGATGAAATTTGTCCGATAGCATTAGTATTTCCGATCGTTTATTGTAAAAGTTACCTTATTTTGATGAGAAAAGAAACCTCACCTTACAAAACAAAACAAGAATGAAATAAACTCCTGAAAAACAGATTAATTGTAATCGGGATGATGCATTAAAAAAATATCACTGTTAATCAAAGGGTTATAAGTTATTGCTCAAGGTTATGGATAATTCCTCCCTAGCCAGTGTCTGCACCTTAGCCGTCAACTTAGTTAGTCATTACCCTGTCATCTTTGAGCTTGCGAAAAATCTGAGCTTTCCAAAAGATTTTAAAATGAGCTATCTGGCAAATTCTTGATTGAAAATTGCAAGTCATTTTGTAACCATCAGATTCTTCACAGAGCCCAGAATGACAATATTGATGTTTGTTATTTAATTAATTCCTCCTCCCCGGCTGGGGTCTGCTCCGGACGGAATCTTTCCAATAGTGCTCCCTCCTCTGGCTGATGCTTTTTGATTTTCCCCCACAAATGGGAGCAAGTTTATTAACCAGTGGTTTTAATACAGCCATTCTGAAAAAATGCACCTCTCCTGACATAAGGCTGTCACTTTGCAGGTATAAGTTTGCATCATTAATTAATCTTGTAAAGAATAAAATGACAAACGAAATTAATTCAATGTTTAACTCAATTAATTTTCCCAAACCTACTCTTATTTCAGTCAACGGTGTGCAGCTGGAAGTCTTTGAAGCAGGTAAACAAAATGCTGAAAAACCTATTATACTATGTCACGGCTTTCCAGAACATGCTTTTTCCTGGCGTCATCAAGTACCTGCTCTTGTTTCAGCTGGCTATCATGTTATCATTCCAAACCAGAGAGGTTATGGCAACTCATCCAGTCCGACCGAAGTAACTGAATACGATATTGAACACCTGACAGGTGACCTGGTCGCACTGCTCGATTACTTTGGATATAAAGATGCCACTTTTGTTGGTCACGATTGGGGCGCAAATGTCGTTTGGAGTCTGGCACTATTGCATCCTGAACGGGTAAATAAAATAATAAACTTGGCTTTGCCTTATCAAGAGCGTGGAGAAAAGCCATGGATTGAATTGATGGAAGCAATATTTGGAGGAGACTTTTATTTTGTTCACTTCAATCGACAATCAGGAGTAGCAGATGCTATAATGAATGAAAATACATCCCGGTTCCTTCGTAACATCTTCCGTAAAAACGTACCTCCCACTCGACCAGGGCCAGGAATGCTGATGATAAATCTTGCGAGAGCAGAAAATCCACTTGGAGAGCCCTTAATGGAAGACAACGAGCTGTCTGTGTTTGTTTCTGCCTTTGAAACATCAGGCTTTACAGGAAGTATCAATTGGTACAGAAACCTTGATAGAAACTGGCACTTAATGGCGGACGTAACCCCAATCATTCATCAGCCGACTCTTATGATATATGGTGAAAGGGACACGATTCCAAAGTCTGAAAACCTGAAAAACTTTGTTCCTAATTTGGATATTGTTAGTCTGGACTGTGGTCATTGGATTCAACAAGAAAAGCCAGAAGAAACTACCCGATCAATTTTAAAATGGCTAACACAACATAATGCTTAATAAGGAAGTAGAAACATAATGTCCTATCCTCTCGGCCGGCGTCTGCACCATATCCATATCAACTTAGTTAATCAATATCCTGTCATGTTGAGCTTGTGAAACATTTGAGCTTCCCAAAAGGATTTAAAATTGAGCTATCTGGCAGATTCTTGATTGTAATTGCAAGTCATTTTGTAACTATCAGGTCCTTCTTAATGCTCATGATGACCAAACCTACTCATGATTTTGTATTACGTCTTATTTGCTTATTAACCCAGGGGATAGTTGAATCAGTAAGTATCGGCATGAGATCTTGTTTTCCTGCCTTGAATGCATGATTTGCTCCTTCAATTGTTATGAGGGTTGCTAAATGAAGGGAAGCGCACACTTTTTCTATCAGGTCATTGGATGCCAACGTATCTTTGGTACCCTGCAAAAAAAGCATTGGTACTACAATATTCTTTAGATGTTCTGCTCTTTCTACAGAAGGTTTTCCAGGTGGATGAAGCGGAAATCCAAAAAAAATAAGCCCTTTTACATCTGCAGCCGGCTGGGTTGCCAAATATTGTGAACTCATTCTTCCTCCAAAAGATTTGCCCGACACAAAAACCGGAAGAGAAGGGAAAAATTCATGGGCTTTTTTGATCGCCACTTCAATCGTTTTGTGAGCTACAGCAGGGGTATCAGGTCTTCTTTTTTGATTTTCCATAAATGGAAAATTGAATCGAAGTACCGCAAAGTTTTTTTCGGCAAGTGATTTTGAAATCGACACCATGAATTCATGATTCATTCCCGCACCTGCTCCATGCGCAAATGTCATTGTACAGATTGGATTATCAGGAGTAATCAACTCGGCAGAAACTTTTCCAATTTCTGGCGAAACAACAAATGATAGCGATTTTGTTTTCATATTTAAAGGAATAAAAGTGCAAGTTAAAGATAATTTAACTTCCTAAGAGTACAGGATCCAAATCATTCCGATATTAATTGAAGTTATAGAACAGTGATTGTCAATTAGTCCAATTAGTCCAATTAGTCCAAAATGCCTTAAGTCTACTCCTCTGGTGTCTGCACCTTAGACCAGCCCTGCAATCCAAAGGTATGTAAAGAATAGATCTTCCTTCTCCCTAAAAATATCCTTCCTCAAAAAACTAATTTCTCTCCCACTTCAACCTAAGCTATATTAACATAACACAGAACAATATACAACAAGTAAAAATTATTCAACAGGAGACATTTACTTCTTAATTTTCAAAAAGTTATTCAAATCATATTGGCTAAAAAAATAAGAGATCGAAAGGTCAAATGTAAATCCATTCGGATAGAGCGTATAGATTGTATTCTTAGTAAACCATTGAAAGTTATAATTATAAGAAGCTCCTAAAGACACAATGGTCTGTCGTCCTAAGAGATATCCTAAGTTTGCTTCTACTGCTGACAATAGAGCCATCTTTTTAGTTTCTTCACTGTATGATTCACCGTTGTATTTATATTCGACATAACTTGAATATTTATGTTTACTGACCTTTTCGGATTGAAAGAAACTTATACCTGTTTTTACCCCTCCACTTAAAACAAACCTTTTCCAGATTGTAAAAGCAGACACCTGAAGTGGAATGCTATAGATATAATAAAAGTCATTATATGATACGGTAATGTATTCATATTCCCAACGTCCATTTTTCAATTTTAAAGCTAAACCACCTCCATGTCCCTTAACTTGTAATGAGCTTACTTCAAAACCCGTCCCAATAAGGAAGTTTCCCAAATGCAATCCTAACCCCAAGCTGCCGATTGGTGTACTACTGATAACTTTAGATAATTTTAATTCTTTAACGGATTCGTACTTAGGGTTATTCCTGTATAATGGCTTATATTCAGTAAACCCTATACCTAAAGAAAAATAAAAAGGAGGAAGATCTTTACTTATTTTCTGATTTTGCTTTTTTACCTCTTTGACAACTGAATCGGGATTAATACCAAGTACATGTTTGTCGCGGCTAAATCTTGCAGCCCACCTAAGCTCTTCCCTATAAAGCCTGTGTATTTTGCGTCTTTCAGAATAGGGAAGATATTCAAGATTATGATTAGGAGTATAGATGTGAGCCTTGACCTTCTCAGAACTTTTAACAATAGTATCGTACTTTTCAGGCTCTTTCTGCCTTTCGTCAGGTACGATAACTATGATGTTACCAACAAGAATATAATTTAAACCTGTATCTCTAAGAAGATAATCCAGCACCTGCGAAAATAAAGCTGATTGGAAAAGGTTTGCTTTAACAGAGAATTCTTTCACCCTGTCATAGGAATAGGAAATGGAAATATTCTGCTCTGAGAGTAGTTTAATGAGTGCATTATCCAAACTTCCGGATTTGCAATCAAAATAAATCTTTCTATTCAGAAGACTAGTAGAGGTGTTTTGCAGGAAATCTTTTTCTGTTGCAGAGGTTTGAGCAGATAGATTAAAAGATGTAAAGGTCAGCAGAAATAACAATACCCATTTACTCACAACTGTTTCCTGTTAAATGAATTTTACCTTCAGTCTTTTCAGCTTTCAATGAATTAGTCAGGGTTATGACCTGAATAGCCTCTTCGATTGAAAGTCCCGAAAGATCGCCGGTAAATTTACATTTCTTTATATTATCATCAAGGGTGATCTGGGTTTCTTTTGTTCTTGATAATATCAATGCAATATCTTCCAGTCTGGCTTTGCGAAAATCGAGTTTTCCGGTTTTCCATGAAAGGAAATTTTCTGCATCCACCTGTTTCAATATTGTATTACCTTCTACAGGAATTGTTAGTTGCTGACCTTTTGTTACGAGAATACCTTCAGGAGTATTATTATCATAAACGTTTACAATTCCCTCCAGAACTGTAATTTCAGAATAATTCTCACCCCTCCTGTTCCGCACATTAAACTTTGTTCCGACTACCACGAGCTTATATTGGTCAAAGTATACTGTAAAAGGATTATTTTTATCGGAAGTTACTTCAAAAAATGCTTCTCCCTCTATAAGGACATTTCTATTGTTGTGAAATACCTTTTCCTTCTTCAACTCAGTAGCTGTATTTAATGTAACTACAGACCCATCTTCAAGATTCTGAATGACTGATTTTTCTGCTGCAAGATATTTCAAACCATTTGCAAAGTCAGGCTCTACTGATTGTTTAAAAGTCTTATTGATTGTTTTTTTATCAGTATATGATGAAGGTATTGAAGATGATTGCTCTTGCTTTAATTCATCTTTAGTTAAAGATTGGGGAACAGAAATAGGATTTTCAGTAGTTTGAGCAGTAATATCAGACGCTGATGAAATTTGATTTTGTTTTAAAACAAAAATAGTCGCTGTAAGAGCGCTTACAAAGACAAGAATGGCTGCGGCTACATAATACCATTTATTTTTTTTACTAATAGGTAAAGACTTAGAATCACTTATTTCATGATAAACCTTGCTCCAGACATCATGATCATGATCCGTCAAAAGGTATTCATCACGGAATTTTTCCCGCATTGCCTCTTTAAAAAGATCCTTTTCTTTTGAATTTTTCATTTAGAATTAAATCTATTTATTAGAGTGCTTTTAAACTCGAATCGTTGCCCGACAATCATTTTTTTTAAAGAATTTTTTGCTTTGGAATACTGAGACCTTGAGGTTCCTTCTGATATACCAAGCAATTCTGCTATCTCCCTGTGAGAATAATCTTCTAATACGTATAAGTTAAAAACCATTCTGTAACCCTCCGGCAACTTGTTAATCAACTGAATAAGCTCTGAGGGTTCTGCATCTGAAAAGTCGATCTCTTCACTTTCTGTGTCATTTTCATTAATCTGGTCTATATTCAGATGAGAATAGAAGGTTGAATTTCTTTTAAAATGATCCAGGGCTGTGTTTACGACAATCCTCCTGACCCAGCCCTCAAAAGATCCTTCGAATTTAAAGTTTTTGATATTATGAAAAACTTTAACAAAAGCTTCCTGAAGAATATCATCTGCTTCAAAAGCAGTATGGACATACCTCAAACATACCGGCCTCATTCGGGGCAGGTAATAGTCAAAGATTTTCTTAAATGCTTTAAGGTCTCCTTCTGCTGCTTTTGCTATATCAGACTTTTCCATAAATATGAAAATACTCTTAAAAAATAGCCTTTTAATAAGGAAAGGTAATAATAAGGAATGGGAATAGCAAAAAACAATAATAGAATCGGACAGAATATTATCTGATATACAAATAAATACTTGTTTAAACGATGTTCTAATGAACAAACATGAGGAACCTTTATTGCTTCTTTACAGGCATACCTTCTGCCTTAAGATTTTCAAAGCCTCCGATATTATAATACTTTGAAAATCCCAAAGCTTTCAGTGAATCAAGAGCTTTGCCACTTCTATTTCCAGATCTGCAATACACATACACTGGTTTTTGCTTGTCCAGTTTACTTAGATTTTTTTTAAAGTCTTTTCCATTATAATCTATATTAAGAGAATACTCAAGGTTGCCCTCATTATACTCTTCAGGCGTACGGACATCTATAAGATAGACTTCGCGATTTTTAAGCTGCTGAACGAGCTTTATATAATCCTGATTAATTGCTACAGGTTGCTGTGCAAATACAGTATTGGTTAGTAAGCAAATTGCAATGAATAGGTATAGTTTCATAGTATCGTTCATTTAAAAAGAAACCCTCTTCGGGATCTTATCCGAAGAAGGGAATCAAAGTTGAAAGATAATTAAAATTTCATTGTATTGTTTTTATCTGAAACCAATCAAGTACGCCTTTCAGTATTTCCTGGTATTAAAATAATGAAATAGCTGACCTTAGACGCACCGCTACTGCCTTGGCTTTTCAGCTTGCTTTTCAAGAACCTGTTTTCTTCTGATAGCAGCATGTTCAAAGTCTATAAGCGGATAAAGATTATACTTGCGGGCTTCAGACTCGAACAAGGCTTTTAACTCATTAAGCTTATCAGGGTATTTTGCTGCAAGATCAATGCGTTCGTTAAAGTCTTCATTGAGGTTAAACAGCTCCCAGATGTCATTATCAGGGTTCCCGTCAATGGTCGGTTCAGGTTCATCAGAATAAGGAAAAAGCTCAAGAGTAGTGGGCTTATGCGCTGCTGCTGCTTTCCATCCGTCTTTATAAATAGCTCTGTTAGCAAAAATGCAATAGTGCTGTTGTGAATGTCTTGAAGGTGCATTTGCATTGGCTATGCTATATACGAGACTTATTCCCTGAAGAACGGTTTGTTTGTATCCACGGACAAGTTCAGGCTGGGGAGTTCCGGTAAGCTCTGTAATTGTAGGAAAAATATCTATCACGTGACCATATTGATTTCTGACACCTCTCTCTTTTATTCCTTTTGGATAATGCACGATTAAAGGGTTGCGCGTTGCACCTTCAGAATTAGCATCTCCTTTCCAGTGTTTGAAAGGCGTATTGGTTGCCTGAGCCCATCCTAACGGGTAGTTTGCGATACTTGCTACCTCTTTACCTCCTACTTTATCAAACTCACTCAATACAAATTTGCGGTACTCATCTCTGGTAAAATTAATATTGCTGAAACGGTTGGTTTTAGTAATTACTCCATATTCAGACCCTTCTTTACTTCCCCCATTGTCACCAATAATAATAAATATGGCGGTATTTTCAAACTCTCCGGTTGTTTTCAAATGGCTAACCAGACGACCGATTTCATAATCTGTATACTCCAGGAATCCTGCATAAACTTCCATGAAATGCGCAAAAGATTTCTTTTCATCAGCAGGAACATCTTTCCAGGCTTTGATTAAAGGATGACGTTCCGGAAGTTTGGCATTGGCAGGTATAACGCCCAATTTCTTTTGATTTACAAAAACCTGTTCTCTGTAAACATCCCATCCCTGATCAAACTTGCCTTTGTATTTATCACTCCAGACTTTATCCACCTGATGCGGAGCATGTGCAGCACCGGTAGCATAATAAATAAAGAAAGGTTTGTCAGGAGCAATGCTATTATGTTTATCAATATAATTTATCGCTTTATCCGTCAGCAGTTGATTGAGGTGTCTTCCGTCAGGTTTTATATGCTGATTATCTTCTACTAAATCCGGTTGGTATTGATCCGTAGCACCTCCTAGAAATCCGAAATTATGATCAAAACCTTTACCTGAAGGCCAGCGCACAAAAGGGCCCAGGTCAGTAGTTTCTTCATCGGGAGTTAAGTGCCACTTTCCTAGTTGATAGGTACTGTATCCATTGTCCCTCAGCACTTCTGCGATGGTTCCGTTTTCCGGAAGAATATGTCCGTCATAGCTTGGAAAATCAGCCCCTAAATGGTAATTAGGAAACAATCCCATTTTAACAGCATGATGATTCCTTCCTGTAAGCAATGCGGCACGCGTAGGTGAACAGATACCTGCCGTATGAAAATTAGTGTACCTCAGTCCATTGTTTGCCAGTCTATCAAAATTGGGTGTGTTAATCAAACCACCAAAAGCACTGGTAGCTCCAAAGCCCACATCATCAAGTAATATAAGTAATACGTTTGGAGCTCCTGGTTTTGCTTTCTTAAGATATTCCACCTTTTGAGGTTCGGAAGCTTTCCAGGACTTGTTAATTTTCCCGTTCCATTGCGGCTCCTCATTTTGGGCAAACGACGATAGCGCAGTGCTTAGCAGCAAAGCTGAAAGTAACTTTTTCTTCATTGAATAATGTTTTTGATAACTGAAATGTATATATCAGCACGAATGAGTTATATCCTGACAATTCTACATCATCAGAAATATATTAATTCTTGCTGCTGGTATTCAGGACTATAAGTGGATATATTCCTGCATTCCTTTCAACCTGGAATGAATTCTTGCCGGACAGTGGTTCTATGGATGGTTCTATTCCGGCAGTTCAAATATCGCATTTGATTGTAAACTAAAACACAAGGAATTACTTAAAACTTTTATCATACCAACAAAAAAGTAATAAGTTTTAAGTAATAAGTTTTAATAAGATAGGATTCAGAATAAACTATTCTCAATAAATTTGAGAAGTCTTGGCTTTAAAATATTAAAAAAACAAATAGTTCAGCATAATCTCTTTTAACATTTCAAGCTCTTCAAGTTCTTCTTTACCGGGCGCAATGATTTCAGAAAGTTGGTTAAATCTCGGAATTATCTCTGCATTAATAATTTGATTCAAAGTAAAGACCCCATCTGAATTCTCAGAAAATAAAAAGGTACCTTCGTTTTGCATACTCAATTTTTATCAGTTTATAATGAGATTATAGACGGTTGGTTGGGGAAAATATTTTAAGGAAAAGAGAAATTTTTCAGGTAGTTATAAAACTTAATATTAAAACGAAAGATTTCGATCGAATTTATGTCTACAAAAGCAGTTTGGTGGCGCTTTTTTTGAAAGACGAGTTGAAAAAATACGTCTTTATATCTTTTTGTAAAAGAGAATCTTTAACAGAATTGATCAATATGTTTAATCAATATTTGTAGGCGCTGCGCAACATGAAGGTCGAATTAAAGTATAATAGCTCTATTACCCCAAAACATAGTGCGTATGAAAAAATGTCTATTAAACTTTATTATTATCCTGATGATAGCAGGATTTAATTCTATTGTATATGCTTCTTCCCTTGATGTATCTTCTCAATTTTTAAGTTATCGTGGCTCAGCAGCAAATCGAAATCCACAACCTTCCGTACTGTTAAATAATTTTAGCACCTGTCAGTCAAAAGTTGAATTAGATATCTATAGTGATATCTTTTCCAGTAGTAATGTATGGACCGGCACAGCCAATTACAGTGTTTATGTTAATGATGCATTGATTGGATCCTATACACAACCATCTAAAATATTAGATATATCATCCTACATCCCTGTTACTTCTGTTAAATTAGTATCCAATGCTTCAACATGGTCTGTAGTTATTTTACAGGTGAAAGTTTATGGTAATAATGATCCATCTCAGGCTCCATCAGCAACAACACCGGTACTTTATAGCAAAAATGCACAGGCTACTCCCCTAACTGCTACTATGACCAACAAAGGTGTTAAATTAAAATGGTACAACTCCGAATTGGGTGATAACTACAGCGCTACTGCACCAACTCCTTCTACTGCTAATATAGACACAATATCTTATTGGGTATCAGAAGCTGATGAAGATGGTTGTGAAAGTAAAAGAGCAAAGATTGATGTTATTGTAGAACCACAATCGTTAATTTATCATACATCAGCCTCGAGCCGTAATCCCAAGCCCTCTGCCATATTGAATAATTTCAGCACGTGCCAGAAGAAAGTTGTATTGGACCTATACAGTGATATTTACTCTTCAAGTGGTGTTTGGACTAGCACCGCGAACTACAATTTATACGTTAATAATGAATTGGTTGCAACCTATACAAATCCGTCTCAAACATTAGACATTTCATCTTACATCCCGGTAAATTCTGTTAGTATGACATCCAATGCATCTACCTGGTCAGTCGTAGATTTAACAGTAAAAGTTTATGGTGAAAACGATCCCTCCGAAGTGCCATCTATAACTACTCCAGTTGTGTATACTATTGGCACACCTGCCGTCCCTTTAACAGCCGCATTTACTAATACAGGTATTGCCTTAAAATGGTATACATCTGAAAGAGGTGATAACTATAGCGCTAATGCACCAACTCCTTCGACTGCTGCTATTGGTACTGTTTCTTATTGGGTAGCAGAAGCTGATGAAGATGGTTGTGAAAGCAAAAGAGCAAAGATTGATGTAACTGTTGAAGACGTGCTCACAAGTTTAAACCCTTCGGATAACAACAGTGCTTTACTTATTTATCCGAACCCTGTTCAAAGTGATATTAACGTTCAAAATTATCAGGATGGAGATCATCTGATAATAAAAGATCTTAATGGTAGAACACTGTACAATCAGGAGATTACTTCCTCAATGCAGACAGATGGAATGATGAGTGGTTTTTATTTATATGAAATTGTAAGAAATAGTAATACTGTTCAAAAAGGAAAATTAATTAAAAAATAACAGTACTGATTTTATAAATAGTTTTATTAAAAAGGCTCAAGCTTCTACATTGAAGGTCGAGCCTTTTTTATTTTATATCTCTCCCTGAACAAGTATCCTTGCACTGAAACTTGGTATATCACCATACTTGATTTACTCCGCTAATAATATGCTTTTACCAGAAACAAACCACTCATCAGTCTCATCAAGGAATTCTTTAATTTTAAAAAAATTACGTTCAAATCTTATTTCACATATGGATTTCCAACCTTTTGGAATAGATTCCCATTTCACATTGAACTCTTGGGTAATGTTTATAATTTCTGCATCAACCCCACAGATAAAGTTTTTATCATTATTAAATACCGTTCCGAATTTAGCTCCTATAAAAACTTCATATTCGCTATAACAAACAAAAACCAAGCACTATTCGAAGTATTATAACCATTTATTGTTTCAAGTGCCTCATTTGACAGTATGCTATTAAGTGAGATAAAGACCTTATTTAATTCCATCATTAATTTTATAGAACATTGCAATGTTTTCAGGCTTCATTAAATATATAAACTGAATGAACCTTTCTGAACAAATCAGACAAGTAATAGCCATAAGACTTAAGTAAAACAAGTTTACTATGTATCTTTATTGATTTTTGGGAATAAACAACAAAACCGTAAGAATTACTGAAACCCCAAAAAATATAACATTAAACAAATGAGCATTTCTTAACTTATCAAGTTGGCTTCCATAAGATCTATTCTCAGGAAACATTCTCTCTTTTCTTATTTGATTAAAGCTTAAAAACTTTACTACATTAATCTGCAAGCCACTTTGGTAAAGTTTATACTTCAGATAATGAGTCCCCATGTCTGAAACTATTGTGAACCCGAAAGATATAAAAAGCAATAGTTTCATTTTATTCAATAGTTTTCTCAATTCTATTCAATTCGAATAAAAGCATTAGCATCATCAGCAGGGAATTTATTAAATCACCTCAATATCCATAATGGAACCTTCTACCCTAACACCCTATCGAGATAAATCAGAAGATTTATCTAAACTTGGGAACACTATTAGCATCCACTAACAAAGGGAATCCAGCTCGCATCATAAGCAAAATCTACCGATACTTTGTCATTAGTTCCTTTGAAGATAACCTTCCGGATCTTACCGTAAACCGTCCATTCGATGCGGTCAATCTCCTCCTTCTCATCCCTGATCAGGTTGCCGATCTCGTCATACCAGCTCCGGCTTTTTTAACTCTATTACTTTATCATAATTTCCGTCTGGTGAAGACACCAGCCGGGGAGTAGTCGGCAGACCTGGTGTGAGCGGGGATAAAAGGACTTACTCCTATCGAAGCTTATACCCAAAAACTCCCCGATATGAACTTTTCAGAACAAATAAGACAAGCCAAAGCCATAAGACTCGAACAAAACAGAAAAAGTACCTGTCCGAAGTGTTAAAATACTTCTTTCAGATACTTTTTCTTCTTATACTTTTTAAAATTCCTTCTTAAAAAGAACCGCCTTTCGAACTCACTTATCTACTACCCTCAACCTTTTCATTTTCATCAACTTCGTTGTATCGAAGTCTTATTTACGGAAAGATTGTGGGAGTTGCGGCACAATTTCCGTCTGGTGAAGACACCAGCCGGGGTGTATGACATTTACAATCCTTTTTTAGCAGGCATAGTCAGTGATTTAAAAAATATTAAATAATCAATTATTCCTGTGACTACTGCTACAACTATTCCAAAAATGAAATATTGAAAAACATTCCTTTTATTCTCTATTAGAATGTCAATATCAAACTTGGAATAATGATAATACATTTCTGAGATAACTGCAATTATGACCAAGATGGTAGAAATACTTGTTATGATCATCAATTGAACAAAAAGTTTTGCAAAATAAGACTTTTGTAATATCCCATAAAAAATTATAGATACATATATATAATTCAATATAGCAAATGGCACAAAATAGCTTAAACCTCCAATTAGGACAACGTATAAATAATTTTGTTCTGAAAATAATGCAAGTATTGAAAATGATATCAATATCACAGCAAAAGTCGTAAGCAAAACCTTTACAATCTTCTTCATAAAGTTATTTCTTCTTTAAGTAATCCTCCGTCCAATCAATTCGCTTAGAGATATAAGGGTTAACAGTAGCTTGACCACCATTATCATTCACATATTTCACTACGTTTGCCATAACCTGTGGCCACAACCTTTCTGCACCTGGAAATACTAACGCATTGTCTAAAAGAGCATCGGGGCCACCCCAAGGTCTATCAGCACCTCTTGTAAAAAAGGTATAACCTTGATTTTGATTTGGAATCAAACCAAATTGCCTATTTCCACAAACGGGATGACCTAAATCTTGTAATGTAAACACAGGAGAAAATACCCAATAGTTAGGTTTAACATCAGTAGCAATTACAGATAATTCGTCTAAGTTAGGGGTAAATGGACCTCCATCGCCAAATAAGGGAATCTCAAATGTCATTACAGAACCAATTGCATCTTTGGATTTCCATTTTGCCCCTTCATCACTATCATAGGCTGTAAAGTTAGTACCACTACCAGTTTTAAATTGTGCAAAGTTTTGACGTATGTATTCATACAATTGTTCGGGGGAAGTACCAGTTGGAAGTTTAGTTATACTTACCGAATAGTAATCTAAATTTAATTGATTCCCATAAGCTTCTTCTATTGGTTGTAACATAAGCCCTGTTACTCTTTCTGCTGCTGCATCCACTACTGCATTTGAAGGTTTTAACGGTATTAAATCTGCCCATGGGGAAAAGTCTTTACTTTTATTTTGCGCATTCACATTATCCTTATCTCCAGTAAGAGTATTATCGATTTCACCTGAATTAACATCCACACTTTCTAGACCCTCAAGTTCAAAACAATGTATTACTTTATTTTCTGCAAAGGCGTATGGGCTATTCCATGAAAAGTCCTTAAACATTGGATCTATGCTTAAAAATCTACCAATACGAGGATCATGTATTCTATATTCAAAGGAATATGCATTTCCCGTTCCATAGATTTCATTATCCATTTCTTGACTCTGATACCCATAACGGTAGTTATTCGAGTTAAATGACTTCGCGATCATCCCGAAAGGATAATAATCCATAGCAGAAACCACATCCACCTGATTATTAACATCTCTCAACTCTCCTATTACAGATCTTACGTTACCCAAATGATCCGTCAGTTCATAAGATCTAACCTCATTTCTCAGTACTCCCAACCTTGAACTACCGTAGATGTATTGTTCATCTAATGTTAAAGAACCTGCTGAAGGAATTTCATAAGTACTCATGACATTTCCCTGAGCATCACGAATATAGAAAGTTTTTGTAATATTTCCGTCCTTATCCGTCACAATTTTCACTGTCCGGTTTCCGGATGCATCATATTCAAAGCTCAGATTTGATTTCGAGCTTCCTCCTTCCCTTGTTACTGCTTTTATTTTACCATAAACGGTCCATTCGATTTTCTTGATCTGCTCCTGAACATCTTTATTCAGGTTACCTATCTCATCATATTCATAGTTATCTGTTCCCTGGTTATCAATATCAGAAATATGAACTCCAGCCATCGACAGAAGATCAGAAACAGATCTTAGTTTATTGGTATTGGCAAGGTAGCCTGCTTTCTTGTTTTCATAGTTATAGCTCAGCTGATCAAACTGAACGCCACTTTCATTGTATCTGTTCAGGCTTGTTATGTTGCCATTGGCATCATAAGCATAAGTGTTTTTATAGGCGTCATTTCCAGGAGTCTTGCCCGATTTAATCCTGTTCAGCTGATCGTATTCAAACTGCTGGGTCCAGGCCTGATAAACGCGCTGCCCGCTGACAGTTGTGTAGTTTACTTCCTTATTCAGACTTGTCCAGGTAGCAATATTGCCATTGTACAAACTGGTATTTTTGCCCTGATCATTCAAGGCTACAGGGGTAGTCTGCAAGCCCTGAGTACCTCCACCAATAGCTGAATAATCCTTCTTACCATCCTTATCATAGTATCCTAGTGCATAACTGAACTGATCTCCTTTCACTCCTTTGATCCAGCCTTGTAGTGTATAGGCATAGTTCTGAACTTCAATAGCGTTTCTTCCTATCTTCGCCTGAGCAAGAGGGCCATGCGCATAATAATCGTACTCTGCCTCTTTACCCAGTTTACACCATCCGTACTGGTAGATACTTGAGTGATTCTGTTATCTCCGTCATATTCATACTTATGAACCAGCTGATCGTTCTTTCCTTTCTGATAGTAAACATAGTCAATAATTCAATGAACGACTTTTATTATTAACCATTATCATTAATAATCCATATAAGAACAGAAAAAGTACCTACTATGAAATGTTAATTAACTTCTAGTAGATACTCTTCATATTTTACTTTAAAGAATTTCTTTCGAAAACCGAACGTTTTCGGACCTATTGGTAAATTATTCTCAATCTATTCATTCTCATTCATAGACTTCTTTCATCAGAAGTACTGCTTACATATAGATTACAACAGTTGTGACTCTAAAAATGAAATTAAAATACTAAATTACATTCCACCAAATATTGTTTCCATATATGTAAAATAATCTACCTTCTTCTCTTTATTCATTAATTCTATTAACTCTTTCGTTTCTTTTCGATTAAATGAAATCAAATTTTGTAGAACATTATTTTTTTTATTCTCCAACCCATTATTATGATATATTATAGCAAGCAATGTTAACTTATAGTAGTTATTATTATTTTTTTGGGCATAACTATCAAGAAGCTCCAACTTAGTAATATCTTTATCCCAGAGAGCAATTAACCCATCAGCTATATTTCTATATAACAAACTATCAGTTAATTTATATAAAACAGAATCACTCTTACAATTTTTAAGTAAGTTAACATAGGATTCCCTCCATCTACTTTTATCATCATAAGCAGAGTTATTAAGAAAATATTCATTATCATAAACATATAAAATTGTTTTACTGAATGATTCCTTAGTATACAAAGAATCTGGAGTTTGCCCACATACTTCATAATCAATAAGTGCTTTATACAAATATTTCTCCAACTCTTTTCTCAAAGTGGGACGAGATTCAATTTTAACATCCACATAAAAACCATTTCCGCATTGACTTGTTAATTGAGTTGAATCAAAAGATACCAATGTCATCTTATTTGGTTTTGCCCCATTATGTTTATCTGTTCTGACACAATCGGTCATCAACACTAATATTATTAAGGCGTAAAAAACTTTTAGTCTAAAGATTAACATATTATTCATTCTTTATAGGATCTACAGTTCCTCCATTATTATTATTGGAATCTGTATTAGTATTTGCATTTTGTTCAGTATTAGTATTTGTATTCTCTTCAGTCGCAGTTGTAGCTGCAGTTGCAGACTTTTTCAATTGATCAACTTTAATTATTATAACATCTGAATTTCCTGCATCATTATCGGCTTTTCTAAAATCTTTAATCTTCTTCATAAATTCCTTCTGAGTATCTCCTGAATTTGCCTTTAAATTTGTATTATCAATTGTTTGTCCTGTTTCTGTAGTTTCAAATTGCCCAGACCCTACACATAGCAAACAACCATCTGAAGCACCTTTAAGATGGAATTGTACATATTTTCTATTTTGCAAAACCCTGTCATCAGCCAATCCTTTATATGAGTCATATCCATCTTCCCTATTGCCAGACATAGGCGTAATCTCTAATACATTATCGGTACCAGACCATCTGCTCCTAATTTTTCCTAGGAAAATTTCACCGTCTTCAGATGGATCAAATGTAACTTCAGTTGGATCCGCATCTGGGTTGTCTTTATCACCTCTATAGGCAATCCTTGTATAATAGAACGTTGCTGTACTACCAGCCTGATTGGTAACATCAATTCTATAAACATTTACTTCTTTTGTTTTTTGAGTTGTACCACTTGATACTTCATCTGAGGAAAATAAGTTAATATCTGTCGTCCCAACTTTTATGGCTGTTACATGAACAGTTACTGTATCACCAGAAGGATCAATAAACAAAAGGGGATTATTGAAAGCAAAACTATAAGGTGAAACGCTTGGATATTTATTAGAATAATTATCAACAGCCAACCATTTACCTAACCTAGGATCATAAAGTCTAGCTCCAAAATCATAACTATTTCCTCCACCTTTTAGCTCATCATCCTTTTCTTTTCCGTTAAATCCATATCTATAATTATTGGAGTTGTAAGCTTTAGCGATCATTCCGAACGGATAATAATCCGCGCCGGAATCGCTGCCTCCTTATGCTTGCTTAGGCCTGTTTTTTTTCAGTGGCTCTGCTTTCAATGCCTCCCCACTGTTGTATTCAAAGAACGTTTATACTCTGCAAGTTAATAAAAAATCAGTATTTAAAAGCTCTCTGGCAAGTTGTTTTTATCTTCCCGACACTTTCCTCATTTGAAGATAAAAAAGCTCCTGTAAGACTTCTGATTCATCATAAGAAGTAACGGGGCTGCCGCCCCGTTACTTCTTTTATTTAAAGCCCTTTCTTTTTCTTCTCCTCCTTCCAGTACTTGCTCCATTCTTTCAGATAAGCTTTGCGGTAGCTCTGGTATTCTTCCATACGGCTGTTTCCATAATTATAAAATGCTTTCCGTACGTCATCCAGTCCGCTGAACATGCCATCAATCTGATTATATTCGAACAGGTGCATTCCATATCCGCAGCGCATAAAATATTCTGCTGCCATGTGCCTTTCATCGCTTCCGCTGCTTGCATTTTCCTGTGAAAGATCATTTATAAAGCTTTGGATCACGCTTTCAGGTGTGGTTTCCAGAAGGTCGCAAAGCGTCTGCATTTGAACGGGAACGTTGATTGTGATTTTCTTTTCATTTGAGTTTTGGATTTCAGTTGAACTTTGATTTTCATGTTCTCCTTTCCTGCTATGTCTTCCGGGCTTGCCCGCTTATTTTTTCAAAAGAAAAAACAGAAAAAAAGAAAGCGCTTTTTTCAGGGCGGGCACGGGTAAAAAGCAAGGGTTCCGACCGCTTTACGGCGGGTCAGCACGTGGGACGGCTAAACGGGCGGGTTCATTGCTTTTTAATCAGGGCGTGGCTTTGCGGGTGTGCCCTGCCCTAACTTTGTGCTATCTTTTTGTTTGTTGTTTTTATTTGTGTTGACTGTCGTTTTTAAAGGTTGGGATCAGTCAATCCGTGAAGACTGGATGCTCAAAAAAAAGCCCCCTAAAAAGGGAGCTCTGATAGTGCTAACTGCCACCTGCCAACCTGGATACTATACTCGTGAACACCGCCTAAACGAGAGAAGCGGATACGGAACGAAGGAGAAGGACAAACACCGCCAAGTAGCCACCAGCCACCTATGCGATAACGAAACGAATACTTAAACATAATGCCCCATCCACACGGGTCGGAGAGACAAGTGCAAGGGCGGAAGGAAAAAAATACTACCCGGTGGCTGTGCGGTTGGTGCGTGTGAGGGTGGAGATTTTTTTTCTTTCCGGCGAAGCGCATCCTTGTGCTTGTCGGTTCCGCAGCCCGTAACTTTGCTTTATGTTTGGGTATGAGGGAACTGTACTCTACCGCGTCCTTTGATAGAGAGCTTTTTTTAGTCAACCCGAAGCAGGTATCTAAAAGGCTCCAGTCACCAGATACAGGCAGTCAACCTGCTCGCCTATGCGAGCGCAACAGCGGCCGGCCGGAAGAAGCGACCCACGAGGGGAGCGACCGGCCGTGTCCGGTGGTGCATAGCAGGCGAGCAATAACTCAGGCTGCGGGTGTACGGGGCTTTGCTGACTGAGTGAGGCACGAACGAAGGAAGCGAAGACACGGACACAAGAGCAGCCGTGAGGAAGCCCGGAGCGTGTGAAGGAAGGCAGAGCGGAACAAGTACTGCCGGAGGCACGCAAGGCTGTACTTGTGGAGCGGTGATGCAAGGCTGAGAGAGGAAGGGTGAAGGGTGGGTTTGTGCGGTTGACCCTGCACGAACGAACGCCTTGCAGCACTGCCTGACGGAACTAAGCGAGGACTGCACGAACGCCTTTATACCTCTATGCGTGTCCGCCAGTTGGCGGAACGCAAGGCCCGTGCGGTGGGTTTGTGCGTTTGGCTTAGTGCGGGTTTGGGATTTGGATCTCAGCTTCCCAGGTGGTGCTTTTCAAGTTCTTTCTGCAAGTCTTCAAGGTCGGTGCTTTTATACCTTTCCGTACTGCTTACATACTTATGTCCTGCAAGGTACTGAACCTGTCTTATGTCGTACTGCTTTATCCAGAGGCTTATTCTGCTTTGTCTGATCTGGTTTGCATTGATCAGGAAGGCATGGTTCTTTCTGAGCTTTCTTATTAGTTTGTCCTGGACGTTCTGTAAGTCGCTTTCTTTGCCTGTTCCGGTAAACAGTGTTTTATTTTTCTGTTCTCTTTTTGTTAGGTATTCGTAAAGGTCTATAATCTGTCCTGCTTCCAGTGGCAGGATTCTTCTGTCTGTCTTACCTGTGCCCGGTACTTCTATTTTACCTTCTCTCAGTTTAAGATGATGAGGTTCAAGTATTGCAAGATCATTACTTAAAAGGCCCTGCCAGACCATCAGGCCCAGTATGGCTTTTTGCTGTATTTCCGCTTCTTCTTCAGGCGTAAAGTTATCGTAAAGTTCTTTCAGCTGCTCTTCATTTAAAAGATCATGAGGAACGGTTTTTCTGCTGCCTTTTACAAAAAGTCCTGCTGCCGGACTGCTATTTACTTTTCCGATGTATTTCAGGTAATTGTAATAATGCCTTATTGCTGTTAGCTGCTGATTGATAAAACTGTTACTATGTTCTTTCTTCCGACAGGTCTTAATATAATCTAAAAGGTCGCTGTAAACGATTTCTTCTTCTTCCTGGCCTCTATCCTTCATCCAGTCAAAAAATGGCCCTAAAAGCTTCTTATACCGTATTATCGTATCAGAGCTTAATTGCCGGGTCTTCAGATAATCTTCAAAGGTCATTGTTCATTATATGGGTATAGATTTGAGTACTTTCCAGACTTTCATGCCCTAAAAACAGGGCGATGTTCTCAAGACTCATACCGCTTTCTAAAAGGTGGGTGGCAATAGTATGACGTAAGATATGAAGGCTTATTACTTTGTTGATCTCTGCTTTTTCTGTCAGCTGTTTTAATCTGATATTCAAGCTTTGGCTTTCCGGCCTCTCTCCTCTTTCTGTTAAAAAGAAAGCTTCTTCATATTCTTCTTTCACTAAAAAAGGCCTCCCATAAAGCAGGTAACTCTCTATATCTTCTTTTACCTCTGCTGTCATTGGTACATAACGCTCTTTATTGCCCTTCCCATAGCGTACGTACAACAGATTCTTATCCGTTAAAATGTCTTCTCTGTCAAGGTTGATGCCTTCATTTCTCCTTAGTCCGCAGCCATAATAAACTGCTAGCATGGCTCTGTCTCTTAGTCCCATCGGGCTGTCTTCCGTTGCTTCATACAGCTGCTTTATTTCTTCCCTGCTTAATATTTCCGGGATCTTTCGTTTATCTCCGGTAATGACAATATCCGCATCAAAACTTTCCTGATCTGTATTTCTCAGGTATTCGCTCAAGCGTTTTATGGCCTGAAGATGCTTTAATAAATAGTTGTTGCTTAATGCTCCTGTCCTTCTTTGTCTTGGACGTTGTTTCAGATAAAGGAAGTAGCTTTGAAGGGTTTGAGGGGGTATACTTTCTATTCTTAGATCGCTCTGTTCAAGCCAGTAGAAGAACTCTTTTATATGAGCTGGAAGGCTGTTTACTGTTGAGGTTGAGTAACCTGTTACCTTTAACCATTCCTTAAAGCCGGATTCAAGTCTTTTGTGTTTTTCCTCTTTTAACTTTAACTTTTTCATGCCGTGCCTTTTACAAAAAACAGTACCCCCATCCTCATTCCGTGTTATACTTGTTATACTGTTATACTTAATTTATTTATCCTGTTTTACAATAACTTAACTTGCCGTTGCTCCGCTTTTTTTAGTGTTATACTTATGTTATGCTTCTGTTATACTTCCCATCAGGGTACTTTTGCCACAGAACAGACAATGTATCATCCATGATATTTAAAGCACTCTGAAGGACTTTATAATCATCCCAGGTCGTGATTGTATATTCATAGCCTGTCTTCTGATTGCCCCCCGCCTGTTTCAGATAGCCCCTTGCCTGAAGCTCTGTAATCCGGCGATTGAACTGCATAGGATGCATTCTGAACTGTTCTCTGATTTCCTTACCTGTAAAGGTATCTCTGTTGGTCTGTCGCACTGTGGATTTCAGGGATTCAAAGAACTCTCTTACTGCTCCGCTCAGCTCATCAGATTTTCTAAGTAAACTTTCTTTGCTTAACAGGTTGGCCAGCTCCACATCTTCCAATGTGGTTTCTATATAATATTCCCCTGCACGGCTCTGCTTTATTTCACGCTGGTACTGATGAAGGAAGGTGATAGACTGTATTAATGTAATATAATGCGTGTTCGTTCTCAGTTTCTTGAACACGTATTCAGGTAGCTTCAATGAGGGCTGGAAGGGATTTATTACTTTCAGATTGTGGTTTAACATACGTTGTATGTTGTGTACTTTCTGAGCTGTTTGTTTTGCTGAAGTAGTATCTGTAAGTCCGGCAGCCTGTTTGTTCTGATAGTCCAGAACTGCATCCTGATGCGCTTTGCTTTCATTCACATGTATTAAAAAGGAGCGGTTTGAGTTATCTTCATAGATCTTGTCTTTGGTAGTGGCTCCGGCTATACAGATCGGTCCTTCTGCCTGTAAATGTACCTGTTTAAAGGCTCCTGTTCTCGGATCACTTTCCGTTACAAACTTGCTTATCCTCTGTGCTGTCATAAACTCCCTTAGTGGCAGTAATGCTTTATAACTTCCGTCAAGGTCTTCCAGTAACAGGATCTTGTTTTTCCAGAAGCTTCTATAAGGCGGTCTGAACAGTACGTTTTCTGTTAAAGCCGTGGTTTCATACTTACATTCTTCCGGTACCAGTTTTAAGATCGTTTTTAATAGATTCGTCTTTCCGCTTCCTGAACTGCCATGTACCAGAGCATGAAGCGGACTATCAAAGTATCTTGTTAAAAAGATCAGGAACAGCAAAAGCCCGTTATCTGTCTCTCCTATCAGTCCGCATTGCTGCATGGAGTAACGGAGGCTCTTTACAAGAGATTTGTCTTTAAGATGTTCGATTGCTTCTTTCTGCTCATTCCCGCTCAGTTCCACTTTCTCAGGTCTGTTCTGTATCGCTGCTTTTTCTTTCTGATCAAGGCGGTAGTTTTCTACTTCTTTTGTAAAGTCCTGCAAAATGTTTTTTAAAAATGTTTCCAGTACTCCCAGTTCTTCACAGGCATTCTGAAGGAACTGCTTAAAGCTCCTGTTGCTGTATAAGTTCACATCATCCCGGAAGCTCTGACCGCTGCCTTTGTTTTCAAGACTCAGACTTAGTTTTAATCTGTGTAAGTTGTGCTTTTCTATACCGCCCCAGATTGTTATTTTAACGGCTTCTGTTTCGTAGGTAATTTTATCGGGATTAGTGATGTCTAAGCTGTCAGAACTAGGATATATGGGATTGGAGGATATACAGGATTTTGGTTCTTGCAGGGTTTCCGCTTCTGTTAAAAGAGATCTGTTTTCTGTTGAAGCAATCTGTTTTTCAAGCGTTGTACGCTGGCTTAAAAGATGAGGAAACAGTTCTGCTGCTTCCTCTGCGTGGCCTTGTGCAAGACTATTGATGTCTTCGCCTTCAGGTGTGGGAACTATTGTAGTGGTAAGTTTTAAGTTATAAGTTTTAAGTATTTCGGATATCCGCTCTGCTCCTGCTCTTCCAGCATCGTCTCCATCAAAAAAGAAGATCACTTCTTCTAATCCTTTTAATACTTTGATTATTTCTTCATGCTCTATTGTAAAACCATTCGTGCCATAACAGGCCAGTATCTCATACTCTTCTTTTAATATATATTGCGCTAAAGTTGCAGCATCTATAAGGCTTTCCGTTAGTATCAGTCTTTGTGTTTCTGCTTTAGGATAACAGGGATATAAACCCTGATGTCTCCCTTTAAGATAGTAGTGATTCTTTCCTGCTATGCTACGCCCGTAAAGATTGACGATTTGGCCGGACTTGTTTCTGATCGGGAAGATCAGACAGTTCCTCAATACAGGACTAAGAGTTTTATTCTCCTGCTCTGTAAGCAGGCCGATTTCAAGGCCACTGGCTTTTAAAGCTGTATTCCAGTTTCTATGGTATCTTTCTTCTAAAAAACCTATTTCAAGTTTTATATAATCAAGGTTCCTTTCTTTACAGTATGCCTGTCCTTTGTTGCTCCGCTGCAAGCTCTGGCGGGCTTCGCTCATGACTTTTCCTAATACTGCAATACGGGCAAGATTCGATTTTCCTGTTTCTGCCTCCAACTTTACCGCTTTTAAAGACTGAGGTCGGGAGCTTTGACCAGCAAGGGATTTCGCCTTGTTGATGGCTTCCCCTTTGCTGCATTGCTCTTTGTACATAATAAACTCTATTACATCAAGACTTCGGCCGTGAGTTGTACAGTTAGCTGAGAAGCAGTAGGCCGTATCGGTCTTATAATACACCTGCATGCTCGGCGTCTTGTCCTCATGGAACGGACAGTTCAAACGGTGGTTCTTGTCAGGCTTTAGCCCGTAATAGTCCAGTACTGTACTTATTGCAAGGCTTTCCTTGATTTCCGATATCTCCATTACTTAGGATGGTTTAACAGATCATGTATGCTTTTCATTTCTCGGTCCAGTTCGCTCAGTACTCCCTGAAGCCTTGCGAACTCTCCAAGTATATCTCCTTTATCATATTGCTCATAGCCTCTGCCTTCTATCTTCTCTCTTATAAGACACAACTGGTAAAGGCTCTGGCTCATTCTTAAGCTCTCACAAAACAGCTGTCCTAATCGGAACCTTAATTCTCTTGTCTTTTCTGCTTTCATGGCTGGTGAAGGATTTCAGGATAAACAATGAGACTTTTCAATATGTACAGCTTTTCGTAATGACGAACCGTACTCTTTAAGGCTTCCGGATCATGTCTCAGCTGTAATACCATTCTTAACATAGCTTCGTCGAGGGCCATAGCAAACGCCTCAGGGCTACAATAGTCCTTTAAAAGGGTTT